>JAPLEL010000078.1 GCA_026391415.1 Bacteroidota bacterium | reverse complement strand
CTTTGTAAAATATAGGTAGTTTACTATCCCAATAATTTTCTAAAATAATATGGTCGGTTACTAATATATCATTCAAATAAACCGTTACTTTTTCGCCTTGCATAATAATATGAAAAGTATTCCACTCTCCTATTTTATTGTCTGCAACTACTAATGGTTTGCTTTGATTTTTTTTATTATTGTATAAACCTCCAGACCCAACTTGCGCACCCACGTCTCTGCGACTGGTATCCCAAATTTGAACTTGTGGCGTGCCGCGCAAATAAATACCTGCATCGCCTTTTTTAGTAATTTTCCAATCTACATACATTTCAAAATCACTATACTGTTTGGTTGTGGCAAGATTGTCTCCATGACCAGTAAAAACTAATAAGCCATCTTTTACAATCCAGTCGTTCTTTGTTTTTTCGTTGGCAACTTGTTCTGCTTTTTGTAGTTCATCGGCAGTCATTTTAGAACGGCTGATAGGGTTTCCTACCAAGGCTTTCCAGCCATTAAGGTCTTTCCCATTAAATAAACTTACAAAACCGTTGTCAAAAGGCATTGCTTTTAAACGTGCCCTTAAGGCTTTGGATAATACAACACTATCTTCTCCCTTTAACAATACAAGTGATTTTTCTAGAATGGACCTTACTTCTTGACCATAGATAGATGCGTCAGCCAAGGCAAGTCGAGTGGTAATAATTGCCGCCATTGGTGCCAAAATAGGGTCTTGTAAACTTTGACTAACAAACATAAAACTACCTAAGCCAGGCAAGTTTGCAGCTTCAGATAAAATATCTTTTTTCTCTAAAGGATTTTTTGCAGCAGCCATTTGATTTTGCAAAACCAATAGGTGTTGTGCCTTGTTTGGAATATTTAATTTAATAAGCTTAATAGAATTAATATTGGGTAATATTTGTTGGCTATTATCTAATGCCGCTTGAATATGCTTGCGATTTGTTTCACTTGCATTAGCCAAGGCTTTATTTAATGCAGCTAAAGAACTTTGCGAATGAATGTTAGCCAATGCCCCAGCAGCATTGCTTGCAAGTGTTTCGTCTGATAAAAATTTACTGATTGATTTTACAGCAGCATCACTACCCAATAAACCCAAATATTTCATGAGTAGTTCATTGGCGTAATAACTGTTTTCTTTAGTAATTGTTGCAGCTAATAAGGTAGCAATTTTATTAATAGTTACTGGGTCTGCCTTGGTACTTTTATTTATATACGCACTCAGTGCATTGCTTGCTTTCGATTGTATAGCAGTATCATTCAGTATAGACACAAAGGTTTTCCATTCTGATTTTTTCCAAGTATCCATGCTTTGTAAAGCGGCGTCTGCTTCTTTTACTTGTTGGTATGGAAATACACTAATAGTGTTAAGTATGGTTTCTTTTTGTGCATTTACTTGCAGAAAAAAAATAATAGAAAATAAAAAATTGATACTTATTTTTTGCATTTGTTCAGTTTAATAAATTAAATATTCCAAGGTGCGCGCATGGGTGGATTAATCATTGCATTGGCTTCATTGTCATTGATAAAGGTTTGTGTATCCGGATCAAAATGGAGTGTTCTGTCTAATTGTAAAGCAATCTTTCCTAAATTAATAATCGTACAAGACCTAAACCCATTTGATTCATTTAGCGCAAAAGGTTTTCTATATTTTACAGACTCTAAAAAATTAGTTACTTGTGGAGCCGGATCGGGCATTAGGGCAAGCTTTTCTTTTAAATTAGGAATGGTTGATTTAAACCCTGCAAATAATTTTCCGTTAGGTCCTTCAATATACGCTGCGTTAGGATCTGTGGCTTCTCCATCTAAAATAATTTTGCAGCCATCTGCATAGGTATAAGTAATCTTTCTAAACGTTCCACAAGCATCGGGGTGTTGTTGTTCGGCATCTACTTCTACTTTTATAGGACTTGTTTCGTCTTTGCCTAAAAAGTATTGAATAGGATCAATATAGTGTTGGCCCATATCGCCTAATCCACCACCATCATAATCCCAATAACCCCTAAAGGTTTGGTGCACTCTGTGAGCGTTATAAGGCTTGTATGGCGCAGGTCCTAGCCATCTATCGTAGTCTAATTCGGCAGGAACTGGCTGGGTTTCTAATTTGGATTTGCCCACCCAATAAAATTTCCAGTCAAAGCCGGTTGTTTTACTAACAGTTACGGTTAAAGGCCATCCTAATAAACCTGATTCTACTAATTTTTTAATAGGTCGAACCGTGGTATTCATTCCGTAAAAATTGTCTTCGAAACGAAACCATGTATTTAAGCGAAACATATTGCCATATTGCTTTACAGCTTCTACCACACGCTTTCCTTCTCCAATAGTTCTGGTCATTGGTTTTTCGCACCAAATATCTTTTTTTGCTTTTGCGGCTTCAATAGCCATGATACCATGCCAGTGTGGTGGCGTAGCAATATGTACAATATCAACTTCAGGTAAAGCAATTAATTCGCGGTGATCATGAAAGGTTTTTACACCATTACCAATCATTTTTTGAGCAGATAAAAGATGGTTTGCATCTACATCACAAATTGCTACTACGCGCGTTCCTGCATAGGGAATATGCACACGACCCATACCACCAAGGCCAATAATTCCTTTGGTTAGCTGGTCACTTGGCGGAATAAACCCTCGCCCTAGTACATGTCTTGGAACAATAGTAATACCAGCAACAATAGCTGCAGAATTGCGCAGGAAGTTTCTCCTACTTTTTTTAGAAGATGAAAGCATTAGGCAAGAATTTGTTGGTCTTAAAGATAAAGCTTTGTACTTGGTTTACAAGCAATAGACCAGCCTATTTTGCAGAATTAGTCGTATTTAGGAATGGTAAATTTAAAATTAGATCCTTCGCCTAATACTGATTCTACCCAAATTTTGCCATTATAACTTTCTACAATTTTCTTACAAATGGATAAGCCAATGCCCGTGCCAGAATATTGGTGTTTTTGGTGTAATCGCTGGAAGATGATAAAGATTTTCTGGTAATAATCAGGTGCAATACCTATGCCATTATCAGTTACAGAAAACTCCCATTCATTAGCATTTTCTTTTACTGATATTTTTATGATGGCTTTTTCTTGATTACAATATTTAATCCCATTGCCTATTAAGTTTTGTATAAGTTGACTCATAGAAACCTTTCCAGCCAAAACAATAGGTAATGGATCAGCAATGATTTCAACACTATTATCTATAATTCTTTCCCTATGTAATTGAAGTACTTCAATTACTACTTCATTCATATCTACTTGTACTTTTTCGAATCTATCCGAATTAGCACTGGTGTATTTAAGTAAATCATTGATTAATATGCGCATTCTTTCTGCACCATCTACAGCAAAATGAATATATTTTTTTCCTGTTTCGTCTACAATTGCCGAATATTTTTGTTCGAACTTTTGAAGGAAACTGGTAACCATTCTTAACGGCTCTTGTAAATCGTGTGATGCTACATAGGCAAAACTTTCTAATTCTCTGTTTTTATCAGTGAGTGCTTCTTTTGAAATTTGTAACTCCTGATTAGATTGATTGATTTGTTGTTCCATCTTTTTTCGATGGGTGATATCTCTGAATATAGCCGAACAGCCATCGGCAAACATTTGAAAAATATTTTTTCCTATTAATTCCTTTTCTTCTATTTTTAAAATTTCGAGCATTGCTTGGTTGCAATATAGATAATTATAATTGTTATCTATCACATAAAAGCAGTCTGCAATTGACGCTAAAATATGTTCTTTGTCTTTAATTAATCTTTCTGTAAGGAGTAACTTTTCTTGTAATTTCGAAGCAACTTTTTTCTGTTCTGTAATATCTTTTAAAGAGCCTACAATTCTTTCTACTTTACCCGTTTCGGTTCTTAAAAATTTGGCATTATCTATTACATTTAAATAGTTACCCTTTCCGTTACTATAACGATATTCAAAAGTTGTTGTAGTAAGATTACTTAAAAATTTTTCTTTTAAAAACAACTTAATATTACCAATATCATCAGGATGAACACGTTTTGCCCAGCCGCCATTTTCTCCTAGAAAATTTTCTTCACTTATATTAAACTGACTTTTATAGTTATCACTTAAAAATATTTGTTGGTTTTTAAAATCCCAATCATAAATACCATCTGTTGCTGCTTGTGTAACATATTGAAAACGGTCTGCATCAAGTTTGCTTTTTGCTTCGGCATTTTTTTCTGCTGTAACGTTTCTTACTATATCTATAATGCCACCATCGTCAGTAGCAATAATTCTAGATTCAAAACTTTGTATTCCATTGTTTGGAATCTCTAAAGTATATAATCTTGATACCAAGACCTTTGTTTGCTTGGCTTCTACAATTTTATTTTCTAACTGTTCAACTAATTCTAGCGGCAGTATATCTCGTATGTTTTTACCAATATATTCGGCTTCTTGTTTTGTAAGATTTTCTGGATAATTGGTATGTAAATAGGTGTAATTATTATTTACATCTAAGCGAATTACAATATCTGGTATAGCTTTTATAATTGAATTAAGTTCTCCTTGGATTTTATTCAAATCATTGGCATTTTTTAATTGCGCATCTATGTATGATTGCTTTTGTTGAATTTGTTCAGCTAATAAACGCCTTTTCTTATATTGAAAATTGATAATAAAAATGAGTACAACAAAAATAATAATGACGTACAGTAAACGCTGTATTACAACACTTGATCGTAATTTTTGTGCTAATTCTAAATCCTTTGTTTTATGAATATTAGTTTCAAGTGCTATTTTAAGTTTTATATCACTTAAAATTTTTGAATTGTAAATAATTCCTGCACTGTCTTTTGCTGATAGCCATTTTTTTTGATAATACAACGCTTTTTTTAGATCCTTTAAACGTTCATATAAAGTTGCATACTCTTCGTATAATTTTGCATTTAAAATAATATTTTTTATTTTAGCAAGCATTGTATCTGCAGCTTGCAACTGCGTTAATGCTAGTGTAAGGTTATTTTGAATAACACTAATTTTAGACAAACGAATTAAGGAGCCTGCACTACTACTCCATTCCTTTGCCCTAGTGCTTAATCGAACATCTGCTTCAAAAAAAGGAATTGCTTTATTGTATTGATATTGGTTTAAATAAATAGTACCCAAATTTCCTGAAGCAATTCCAAACCAGGTGCTATCTTTTTCTTTTTTAGCAATTTCCATCACAACTTGGTGGTAAAAAATAGCAGAGTCATATTGTTTTCTGTTATTATAAATTAACCCAATAGCTGTATTGGTCATTTTTTCTGCCCAACTACCATTTGGCTTATAATGAGTTGCTTTTAAAAGATAATTGAGTGCGATTTCTTGGTTATTAAAATCATAATAAATATGGCCTAAATCCATTAAAATTTTATAGCTCTCTGGTGCTTTTTCGTACCCAATTTTTTCTAAAATAGTTGTGGTTTTTATAAAAGATTCAAAAGCTAATTCATATTGGTTATGATAATAGGCAAACCTTCCCCTGTCATAAGCAACCAAGGCCAAATCAATAGGAAGATTTTGTTCTGTAGCTACTTTCTCTGCTGCTTCTAAAAATTGATTTATTTTCTTTTTATCATTATGACCATCGCCCAAATTTTGTTCGTATTCAACTTTTAAACGTAGTGTTGTTATTTCTAGTGAATAATCTTTTTGCGAATTTGCCCAGTTTTGTAATTCATTAAGTGCCAAAAAAGCTTTGGCAGAATCTAGTTGTAAAATGGTGGTGCGAAATTCTTTTTGGGCTGCTAGTGTACGAAGTGCAGCTGGTAATTTTTTTACTCCGTCAAAATAAGTAGCATTTGCTTGGATGAAAAATAGAAAACAAGCGAGTGCAAAGCATAGCCTAGCATAATAATTAGGGGAATATTTTGCCATTAGGGGTATGTTTTTCGCTGTATAATTGTAATTATTTAAACTAGCGATGGTAACAATTAATAAAGTTGTAAATATAGTAATAAATCTAATTACTATATTGTAGCTAGAGTAAAGCCAATCAGCATTTTATATGATAAAAATATTATATGAAAAACTGTAATAACCCTTCTCTTTCTTGCCTAAAATAGCAACCCATGAAAAAGCAATTCTTTTTTCTATTATTTCTTTTATCCATCAATGTTTTACGTGCCGAAGATGGTTATCGATTATGGCTTAGATACGATAAAATTACAGACGCAGGTTTGCGTGCCGCATATTTAAATAGTTGTAAGAATTTGGTATTGGACGCCAAATCTCCAACCCTTGTTGCTGCAAAAGCTGAATTATTAGAAGGATTATCTGGCCTACTTAATACCAAAATAAATGTTAATAGTTCGGTTAAAAATAATACAATATTAGTTGGCACTCCTACTAGTTCAAAGCTAATAGCAGCCCTCAATTTGAGCGAGTTAGCCAATTTAGGCAAAGAGGGTTTTGTTATTCTAACAAAAATGGTTGCCGGAAACACTTGCATTGTAATAGCCGCCAATACCGATCTTGGCGTTTTATACGGCAGCTTTCGATTACTACAATTGTTACAAACACATCAGCCTATTACTCAATTGGCTATTGTATCTGCACCAAAAATTCAGGTGCGCATTTTAAACCATTGGGATAATATGAATAGAACTGTGGAGCGTGGATATGCAGGATATTCTTTGTGGAGATGGCATTATTTACCCGATTTATTAGACCAACGTTATACCGATTATGCTAGGGCAAATGCTTCTATAGGTATTAATGGAACCGTTATTAGCAACGTAAATGCCAATGCACAAATGCTTACCAAAGATTACTTAATTAAAGTAGCAGCATTGGCCAATGTGTTTAGACCTTATGGTATTAAGGTTTATTTATCGGCCAAGTTTAGTGCCCCAATAGAAATTGGAAAACTAAAAACCGCCGATCCATTTGATGCTCAAGTAAAAGATTGGTGGAAGAAAAAAGTAGCGGAAATTTATAGTTATATCCCTGATTTTGGTGGGTTCTTGGTTAAAGCAAATTCAGAAGGGCAACCTGGTCCGCAAAACTACCAACGTACGCATGCAGATGGTGCCAATCTTTTGGCCGATGCACTTGCGCCCCATGGTGGAATTGTTATGTGGCGTGCATTTGTGTACAGCAATGAAACACCTACCGACCGAACCAAACAAGCCTTTAACGAATTCAAACCTTTTGATGGACAATTCAAAAGCAATGTTATTGTGCAAGTAAAAAATGGACCACTAGATTTTCAACCAAGAGAACCTTTTCATCCCTTATTTGGTGCGATGCCTAAAACACCATTGATGATGGAGTTTCAAATCACACAAGAATATTTGGGTCAAGCCACGCAACTTGTTTATGAAGCGCCATTAATGAAAGAAGTATTAGACGCCGATACCTATAGTAATGGCAGCGGATCAACAGTTGCAAAAATTATTGATGGATCAATTGACCATCCGCAAATTACAGGGATTGCGGGTGTAAGTAATATTGGAGATGATAGAAATTGGTGCGGCCATCCTTTTGCACAAGCCAATTGGTTTGCCTTTGGAAAACTTGCTTGGGACCATCAATTAAGCGCCACAACTATTGCTGATGAATGGATTAAAATGACCTACACAAATGATGCTGCATTTGTTGCAACTACTAAAAAAATGATGCTAGATTCTAGAGAAATAATGGTGCATTATATGACGCCTTTGGGCTTACACCATATTATGGGAGATGGCCACCACTATGGCCCTTCGCCTTGGTCGGATAAATTAGGAAGGGCAGACTGGAACCCAGTGTATTATCACAGAGCAGACTCAGTTGGGCTTGGTTTTAATAGAACAAAAACAGGTAGTAATGCTTTAGAACAATATGCACCTGAGGTTCAAAAAATCTATGCAGATCAAGCAACTTGTCCGGATAATTATTTGTTGTGGTTCCACCATATTAGTTGGAATTATACCATGAAATCTGGCAATAGTTTATGGGATGAATTGTGTTTGCAATATAATTCGGGTGTAACAGGTGTTAGAACCTTACAACAAAGCTGGAACCAAGTTGCTGGAAAGATTGATAGTGAAAGATTCAACCAAGTAAAAATGCTATTAGGTATACAAGAAAAAGAAGCAGTGTGGTGGAGAAATGCTTGTTTATCTTATTTTAAAACCTTTTCAAAACAGCCCATCCCAGCTAAGTACGAGCAGCCCGATCATACTTTAGACTACTATAAAAGTTTGCGCTTTCAGTTTGTTCCTGGTAGTGGTGGCAATAATTAATTACAAATCAACAAGGTTTTTTACCTTGTTGATTTGTGTACAGTTTTTTAATGCTTTATTTATCTATTGAATACACCAATACTTGGAAAGATCCTGGAATCATTTTTGGTCGGCCTTTTGATCCGTCTGTTGCAGGTGCTTCATAATCGGCAGTTGGTAAATACAATTTATGTGATTTTGTATCTATGGTAATTGTGCGTGCATTTTTTTTACTTACTAGGGTTTCTACAACTTTAAAGGTGTTTTTATCTACTTCCTTTACAACGGTAATAGTGCCCTCTCCATTAGACGTAAATACGAGTTTAGATGCTGGATCAAAAGCAGCGCCATCGCATCCTTCACCAGTTGGAACTTGTCCTACAATTTTGCCATTTGTGGCATCCATCACTACTAATAATTTGTCGCAAGTGGCAAATAACCTTTTGGTGATTGGGTCCATTACCAAACCTGTAGGACCTTCTCCAGGAGCCAAACTCCAATGAGCCAACACTAGGTTTTTTTGCAAATCAATGGCTACGATTTCGTTTTTATCTTCGGCATTTACAAATATTTTTCCTGCATTGTCGCTTACAATAGTTTCTAATTTAGAACCACCAACGGCAATGGTGGCAACTACTGCATCGTTACTTGGATCTATCACAGTAATATCTCCACCAGTATGGTTACTAGTAAGAATTTTTTTGGTAAATGCATCATACATAATCCAATCTGGATTTTTTCCGGTAGCTACTTGACCAAGTGTTTTTCCTGTAGATAATTCAAATACAGTAACATTATTTGTTCGGCCATTACTAGTATATCCTTTGTTTAAAGCAGGTACAAATGCAATACCATGAACGCCTGTTGTATTTAAAATAACGCCCAAAGAATCGCCAGTATTTTTATCTAAAATATTCACTTGCATTCCGTGAGAGAGGTACAGTTTATTAGACGACTCATCTACTGCAGGATAATCCCATCCTCCCAAACTAGCCACATGAAAAGTGTTGCTTAATTTATATCCTGTTAGTTTTTGAGCATTGATTTGTGTAACTGAAATAATTAGCGCTGCTAATACCGTTAGTTTGAGGAAGGCTTGTTTCATGTTTAAATATTAGTGATAAAAAATGTATTAAAAGTTTTTGTGTTAATCTTTTGCTACTTTTAAGAATTTGCCATTTGAATCAAAAAGAATATCCTTTCCTTTTATTGCTGCTTCATAATTTAAGCTTCCATCAGCATAAATTATTTTTGCGGCGCCTACTAATTCTTTTCCTTTAAAGTTTACTTTCATGTAACTGATAATCTGAGGCATTAGGGATGAAACCTTAAGCTCAGTTTCTGTTTCTAACACTTTTCCTTTCTCGTCAATTACAGCCGACATTTTATTGCCACTCTGTATAAAAGTTGCTTCATAATTTTTTTCTTCTTTTTCCCATTTAATATCAGTTACATTATTAAATGCTTTAGCAAAAGCAGCTTTTGTTGCGGCGGGTATATTTTTTTGAGCGATCCCAACAAAAGAAACAAACATTAATACTAGTGAAATAAAAATTTTCATGTTTTTGTTTTTAAATTAAATAATACTCAAACTTAAACTAGCATTTTGGAGCAATTCTGAATTTATGCTGGCTGTTTTTTGTACCGGTACATTAATCGAATTAAACTTGGTAAAACTATTAATAGCAAAGGCATGGCAATTATGAATCCACCAATTACGGCTATGGCTAATGGTTGGTGCAATTGTGCGCCTGTTCCAATTCCTAAAGCAATGGGCATCAATGCAATAATAGCACCAAATGCGGTCATCAGTTTAGGACGCAGCCTTGTAGAAATTGAATAGATAATGGCTTCGTCTACATTATGATTGGTTTTTAAAGATTCTTTGAATTGCAAGAAAGTAAAAATGGCATTCTCTCCAATAATACCCACAATCATAATTAATCCAGTATAACTACCCACATTTAAAGCAGTATGGGTAAAATATAATCCCATATAACTTCCGCTAATTCCTAATACTGCAATTAATAAAATGACAAATGCAATTTCAAAATCTTTGAATAAAAACAAAATCACGCCAAACACCAATAAACTAGCGGCAATTAAAATGATTAACAATTCTTTGAATGACTTTTGTTGTTCTGCATAAGATCCGCCATAAACAATGGCATAGCCTTGTGGTAAAACAATATTTTGTTGGATAGATGTTTGAATTTCTTTTATTACACTACCTAAATCTCTATTTTCTAACCTTGCTGTAATTACACCCATTGATTGCAAATCTTCTCTTTCAATTTCTGCATCGCCGCTATTAATTTTTACAGAAGCCAATTGATTGATTGGATGCAATTTTCCATTGGGTAAAAAAATGGGTGTTTTATTAAAATCAGCCACACTAAAGGATTTGCTACCCGGATAAATTAAACGCAAATTAGTGAGCTGGTCTTTGTCATATACTGTTCCAACTAAATTTCCTTCTAAGCTAGATTGCAACTGGTATTGCAAATTAGCAGGCGAAATGCCATACTGTGCAAGTGCTGTTGAATTTGGTTCTATATTAATTGACGGACCTGCAATTACAATGCCATCAAATACATCAGCTGTACCTTCTACCTTACTAATTAGTGCCGCAATTTTTTTAGACAATACTTGCAACTTGGCTTGGTCATTTCCAAATACTTTTATTTCAATGGGTTGAACGGAGGTCATTAAATCGCCCAACATATCGCCAATTACTTGACCAAAATCAATACGCAGTGCGGGTTGTGTAGATTCTACTTGTTTACGAATATCACTAATAACATCTTCGGTAGTTTTTGTTCGATGTTTGTTTAACTGAATTAAATAGTCTCCGCGATTAGGCTCGGTTATAAAAAAGCCCATTTGCGTTCCTGTTCGTCTACTATAAGTGGCCACTTCAGGAACTTTCACCAATATTTTTTCAACCTCTCGCAACATTCTATCTGTTTCTTCTAGTGATGTGCCGGGAGGAGAATTATAATCAAGTACAATACTACCTTCATCCATTTCAGGTAAAAATCCGGTTTCTAATTTTGGAAAGATGGTATAAACAGAATAACCTAATGCTGCAATGATTAAAAAACTCAAATACGGTTTTTTAATAAAAAATCCTACCCAACGCTGTGTAGATACTTTTTGTGGAGTGATGATTTTTTTATTAGAAACCTTATGTGGTTTATTTGTAAACAATAAATAGATGATGGGTAACATTATCCAAGTAACAAAAAACGAACAGAGTAAAGTAATGATCATGGTATTGGTCATCACTTTAAAATAAGCACCTGCTACACCACTCATTAATACAAAGGGAACAAAAATTACAATGGTGCTTAATGAAGAACCCACCATGGCTGGAAATAAATAATGGATAGCTTTTTTTACTACTGAATTACTTGGTTCATCTGGATTTTCTTCGTGCGTTCGATGAATCTGTTCTACCACAACAATGGCATCATCTATTATTAAACCAATGGCTGCGGCTAATGCACCGAGTGTCATGATATTTAGTGTTTGCCCCATGGCATATAAACAAATAACCGACAAACATAAAATCACCGGAATGGTAATTAAAATAACACTACTAGCTTTTAAAGAACGCAAAAATAAAATAGCTACTAAAATGGCCAAGCCTAATCCAACAAACAAACTATCGGTAACACTTTTTATACTGTCTCTTACAAAATCTGCTTGCACATAAAATGGCTGAATCGTAACATCTTTTGGAATAATTTTTTTAAGTGCTTGTAATTTTTCATCCATCTTATCACTCAATTCTACAAGGTTGGCATTGGGTTGTTTAATTACAGCTAATAGAATGCCTTCTTTACCATTTGCATTGATTTTAATATACTCTTTTGCTTCTTGAATTTGTACATCAGCAATGTCTTTTAATAGTACAATACGTTTGCCATTGTTGCTTAAAACAATATTACCCAATTGTTCTTTAGAAGTAATAGCCGCATCAGTTATGGTTAAATACAATAAACGATAGTCGGATAAATAACCATTCGACTTTATAAAATTTGTTTGGCTCAGTGCAATATTCAACATATCAGGCGTTATGCCAAGTGTGCTCATTTTTTGAATATCCAATACCACCCAATACTCTTTTGACTTTCCACCAATCACCCTAATTTCCGATACACCTTCTACTTGCGATAAAAATGGTTTGATGGTATACAATGCCAATAATTTCATTTCAATTGGCGATCGGGTTTTGCTTTCTAATGAGAATCCTGTGATGGGTAAAATAGAAGGATTCATCCGCTCTACTGTTATTTGCACATCGGGCGGAAGCGTATTTTTTATTTCATTGATTTTCGATTCTATTCTTTGCTGACTAATATCAATATCAGCCGACCAATCCATATAAGCAGAAATTTCGCAAGTACCCCTGCTAGTAGTGCTTCTAATGCGTTGCAAGTTGGGAACTTGCTTAACTGCATTCTCTAATTGACGCGTTACGGTCTTCATCATTTTCTTAACAGGTAACTGACCTGCATCGGCAATGATTTTAATTTTTGGAAAAGTAATTTCCGGAAAAAGTGCAGTTTGTAATTTGCTATACGAAAAGAATCCGCCCAATATGATGATGACCACCAATACTGAAATAGGATTTTTATGACTAGAAAGAAAATTGTGCATGTTGGGCAATTATTGGTTGATGATTACTTTAGCCGTATCTGGCAATCCATAATTTCCGGTGAGTAAAATTTTATCGGTCAACTTAAGTGCTGGTGAGAGAATTTCAATATTAGTGGCGTTTTCAATTCCTTTTTTGATGGGCACTTTCACTGCAGTAGCACTATCTATTAATTGCATGATCCAAAATTCACTTTGCACTTCATCCGACAGTACCGCCGATTTTAAAACAGAGATAGTATTAGACGTTGCTTTTTTTACCAAATACACTTTGGCAATTAAATTTTCTGGAATTTGTTTTGTTGTGTTTACACGAATCACAAAGTTTTGCGTTTGCGAAACAGGATCAACCGTTGGTAATGCGTTAGACACATCACCGTTTAAAATACTGCCATCTGGTAAATGCAATTGTAAAGACTGGTTATTGTGTAAATAAGGCGTTAATTCGTAAGGAAGGTCTAATAAAAAAACAAAGCTCTTGGTATCGGTAATAGTAGCAATTTGTTCGCCATCTTGTACATAGTCTCCAGCTCTATAATTCAATTGAGAAATAAAACCAGTGCCTGGAGATTTAATAGTAATCACACCATTAAAATGCAATGAACTATCTAGTTGGTGTAGGGTGTTACCCAAACTCTGTGCTTCTTTTGTTTTTACCACAAATAATACATCGCCTTTATTTACATACTTACCCAAGCTGATAGCTACATCTTGTAAATAACCATTTGCCGATGATTTTACATTGGTTTTTAATTGAAAAGCCGACACTGCATTAACAATGGCTATTTCATTCATATTCCCTTTTATAGGATTGGTAATAGTAACAGGCGTGCGACCTTCTTGTACTTTTTCTTCTGCAATTTCAGTATTTGCAGAATTGCTTTTACAAGCACCCATAAGCAATACAAAGGCTGCGGCAGGAACAATTAAATATTTTTTTAGCATAGGTTTTATTTTCTACTCCAGTAATTAATTTGGTTAATTAATTGTAGTTGGGTGATGGTATTAAGCGTAAGATTATTTTTTATCGTTAAATAATTATTAATGGCTAAAATATAATCGGCCATATGCGCATCTCCGGTTTCAATTAATTTTTGATTAGCTTCAATTAGCGCTGCTGAAAAACTTAGTTGTTGATTGGTTTGAGCAATCAATTGTTGGGTGGCATGTAACTGTTGAAATAACTGTGCAATTTGTTGAGCGTATTGTTTTTTAAAATAGTCGCGATAATCTTGTCGGCTTTGTTCTGCTATTGAAATTTTATCGTGTTGCATTTTCTTTTGCTTGCCATCATAAATGGGTACAGTAATATTAACGCCTACACTTATTCCAAAGTTTTTATACGCTTCTAGTGCAAAAGAACTCAAATAACCACCGTCTCCATATAGATTCACTTTGGGTTTGTAAGAAAAGTCAATTAGTGCATCGGAGTTTTTTAAACGCAAACTATCTGTTCGGTATTGTTGGTAAAAAATAGACGTTTCGGCTTCTGGTATTACTGCTAAATCAATTGTTGGTTTTTGCAAAGCAACTGCTGTAGTATCTTTTAGTGCACATAAATAATTGAGCGAAGAAAAATCGTTTTGATACTGCACAGTTAACTGGCTAATTAAAAATTCTTGTTGTTGCATGGTTACCAAAAAACTCAAATAATCTGTTTGCCTATAAACTGTTTTTTCTGTTAGATTTTTTAAAACGGATTGTTGCTTTTTAAAAATGGCTAACATCTCTTTGTTATAACTCAATTGCAACCAATCGCCATAAGCCGTAATGTATTGGGCTATGATAGATCTCTTTAATTCTTGTTCGGTTATTTTACCATTGTTTTTTAATGATTCGTTTAGTAGTTGAATAGCGGCTTGTTGGTTTTGAAGATTTTCTTTACTTACCAAGCGTTTAGAAACGCTCATTAATTGACTAAAATTTGTGCCATTGGTAATAGCGCCGTCGTATCCCCAACCCCCAACTGTTGGTGCGTAATTACTATTGCTCACTGCATTTACTTGTGGTTGATATCCTGCAAGAATGCGCAAACTATCAATTAAATTAGATCGTTGCTGATTACGGTAATCTTTTAATAATGGATTATTCTCTAAACCATTTTCAATAAAATAAGCGAGTGATTTTTCTTGTGCTTTTACGCCAATCACTAAACCTAAAAAAATATATACAATCCAAAATTGTTTCATTGAATAAACTATTTATTTAGAAAGATTAATGGTAAAAATATGTTGTTGCTGTTGGTATTTATATTCTATAACAAAACCTGCAGCCAAGCAAACTTCATAAACAATTGCCAAGCCCAAACCAGTACTAGTATTATCGGAGTGTTCTTTGTAAAAACGTTGAAAGATTTGGGTGGTATTTAGCGCCCCACCAATTGCTGTATTTGAAATAATTAAATTTGATTTAGACAATTCAATTTGAATATTTCCTCCGCTAGGTGTATAACGAATGGCATTATTCAGCAAATTGCTTACTAGTATTTCTGCTAAGTGTTGGTGAAAAGAAATAATAACAGATTCAATATTGGTGTTACAAATAATTAATTTTGAATCAATCAATTCTTGGCGCTCTGTAATTTTATTTTTGAGAATAGCATCTAATAAAACGGGTTCATTCAATACAAATTGTCGGTTTTCTAATTTAGTTAATAGCAATAATGATTGGTGTAATTTAGACAATCGCACACTAGCATCTTCAATAGCCAATAATTGTTGAATTGTTTTTTTGTTACCCTCAGCATCTTGTAATAAGCTCTCTACTTTCGATCGAATAATGGCAAGCGGTGTTTGCATTTCGTGAGATGCATTTTCTGTAAAAGAACGCAGGGCTAAATAGTCTTTTGAAATTCGCTCCGTCATGCTATTGATACTTTCGTTGAGCAAATTAATTTCATCAATGGGTTCTTTACTTAATGCCAAAGGTTGTAAATGTGCTGCGTAGTCTTTGATTCTGTCGATAGTGGTATAAAAAGGCTTCCAAGTATTGGTAACAAGTTTTCGGTTAATTAAATAATTGAATAGTAGCATCAGCCCAATCATGGCCATGGTTACTAAAATAATTAACTGCAATAAATCTTCGGTTTCGGCTTCGGATTTATTTACCGTGTATTGATAATACTGATTATTTGCTTGTACAGAAAAGATTAGTTGGCGAATATATTCTTGTTCATCAATTATTTTTAAAGGAATAGTTCGAACAAATGCATTAGGAAGTAATGCATTAATTTTCACCACATCGATCCATTGGTTCTTGGTGTTTTGAATTTCTGGTAATTGGTGATGACTGTTTACATAATCAACCACTTCTTGTTTTTCCGACCAGAGGGTATCGTCTAATTGTCGAATTAATACATATTGTAACACAAAATAAAAAGCCATGCTACCTACTAAAAAAATTAAAATAGTAGCAGAGATATTAATGCGGTTGTATTTGCTAAATAATTTCAATTTGCTTGCAGTTTATATCCTTCGCCATAAATTGATTTAATACAATCTTCGCCACCTAGGGCCATGATTTTTTTACGTAGATTTTTTATATGCGAATAAATAAAATCGTAATTATCTGCTAGATCCATATCGTCGCCCCACAAATGTTGTGCAATAGCATTTTTAGACACAATTCTATTTTTATTAACGGTTAAAAATACCAATAGTTGGTATTCTTTTTGCGTAAGTTCTAACAACAGTTCATTAATTTTTACAGATTTGCCTTGGGTATCAATTTGAATATTGCCAATTTGAATAAGGGCCTGTCCATGAAAACTTTTTCTGCGAATAATTGCTGCAATACGAACACTCAGTTCCGACAAATGAAAAGGTTTGGCCAAATAATCGTCGGCACCCATTTCAATGCCCGCAATTTTATCTTCTAATGCCCCTTTTGCTGATATAATAATTATACCATCGGTTTTGCGGTCTTTTTTTAGAATTTTAAGTAAGTCTAAACCAGATCCGCCGGGCAACATAATATCTAAAATAATACAATCGTAATCGTAGAGTTCTATCTTTTCAAGTGCTGCAATATAAGTACTAACCGACTCGCATAAGTATCCTGCGGCGGTTAAAAAGTCAACCATGGTTTGGTTGAGTAATACTTCGTCTTCAATAATAAGCAGCTTCAATAACTATTTTTTAATACAAAATAGCACAAAAAATCTGTAGGAAAACTGATATTTGCCCAAGCCGATAAAACAAAACGAATGAAGATCCTACCAATTGCATGTGTTTGCATAATGCTAAGTATTACAAGTATCGGCCAAGAAAAAGCCAAGAAAGTACTTTTTATAATTGCAGATGGCATTGCTGCCGATGTAATTGAAAGAGTGTCTAAGCCAAACATTGATAAAATTATTGAGGCAGGTAGTTATAAAAGAGCCTTTGTAGGAGGAATTAAAGGAACTTATAGCCAAACGCCAACCATTTCTGCTCCTGGATATAATAATTTATTAACGGGTACTTGGGCCAATAAACACCAAGTGCTAAATAATACTATTAGCAAGCCTAATTACCAATATTGGACAATTTTTCGGTACTTAAAAAATGCCTATCCCAATAAAAAAACAGCCGTATTTTCTACCTGGACAGACAATCGAACCAAACTAATTGGCGATGGACTAGCCGAAACTGGAGGATATAAAATTGATATGGCTTTTGATGGCTATGAACTAGATACACTGCGGTTTGTGCACGATAAAAAATCAAATTATATCCACCAAATAGATGAATTGGTGGTGTCTAAAGCAGACAGTACTATTCGTGCAAGTGCGCCAGATTTAAGTTGGGTGTATCTAGAATATACCGATGATATGGGCCACCAATTTGGCGATGGCGCTATGCAAGACCAAGCAATTGGTTATTTAGACAATCAAATAAAAAAGTTAACAGACGCAATTGCTTATCGAACAAAAAACTTTGCAGAAGACTGGTTAATAGTGCTTACCACCGACCATGGTAGAGATGCTATTGCAGGTAAAAATCATGGGGGCCAAACAGACAGAGAGCGCACCACTTGGATCGTTACCAACCAAGCCAATACAAATGACTATTTTAAACAAAGCAATCCTGCCATTGTAGATGTTTTACCAAGTATTGTAGCTTTTTTAAAGATTCCAATTCTAGAAAAAAACAAAGAAGAACTTGATGGTGTTTCCTTTTTTGGGCCTGTTTCAATTGCTCAGCCAACTGCCGCTATTGTAAATGATTCCTTGGTTATAAAATGGAAGTCTTTCGAAGAAAAGGGAAAAGTACAAATAAAAATTGCCACTACAAATGCCTTTAAAGACGGTGGCGAAGATGTTTATCAAAACATAGCTACTGTTAACGTTACACAAGAAGGCATTACATTATCAACCAAACAATTTGCTAGCAATTATTTTAAAATTGTTTTAGTTGCAGCAAATAACACCCTCAATATTTGGGTTAAAAAACCAGCGTAATACTAATGAATGTTATTATGATCTCGGTTACTAATGGTGGCTGAGATTTTTTATTTGATATAAGGATATTGCGTTTGAAAGAAATTCAGTTTATCTTTTATTCCCTCATAAAAAAAGAAGGATTCTCCTTTAAACCCTTGTAAACGATTTTGCTGCAACATTTGAGTTAAAAAAAGATCATCGGGTAAATAGGTGCCTGATTTTAATAATACTCCCGGATAACAATTTGCTGTATTACCCTTTAGAGCTGTTTTTTGTTGTGTAAGTGTGGTAGTATAACTCGCAATATCATACCGATATATTTGCGGCAAAATAGCATCTACCCAACCACTGTCAACCCATGTAGGCCAGTCTTGTAAATATTCTGTCAGACTAAAAGGATACACACTTGGCGCCATTGTTACCATCATTTTTGGCTTTAATGCTTTTACCTCTGTTTTAATTTTTTTCATGAAAGTATTTAATAAACCAGCGCGCCATTTTACCCAGTTTACATCGGAATAAGTGGTTGGTGGATTTGCGCCATTGTTTGCTGCTTTATAAAGACCCACAGTATAATCATCGTAGCCACCAGTAGAAGGCATTGCAGGTAACCTATCGTCTCCTTGTATTCCATCTACATCATAGTTTATAACAACTTCCTTAATTAGTGATAACAAATAATTTTGTACATCTGGATGAAAGGCATTAAGCCATTCAAAATTATTTTTCGAAAGCAACACACCATTGATATCCTTGCCAGCCCAATCTGGTTTGGCTTTAATTATTGCTCCTCCATTTGCAGAATAAGATGATGCAAACCCGTATTCAAACCATGCATGAACTTTTAATCCTGCTGTATGCGCTTCAGTAATGATTTCTTTTAAAGGATCGCGTCCTGTAAACGCTTCTGCAATTGATACCCCTAATAAGTTTTGCATCACCGTACTTGGATAAGTGGTTCTTGCATTATTATACACAACAACAAAAAGATTATTAATTCCAGCTGCTTTACAATTAGCAACAGTTAGTTTGATATTATCTAAACTATTTAATGCAGTGCTTGCTGTGGTAGTAATCCAAACAGCACGTATTGCATTTGGGTCAAATGAAGGGGTTGGATTTACTGGATTAATTGGTGGAGTAGGCGTACTTGTATTATCTGCTTTTTTAGAACAAGCAGTAATACTAAAAATTAGTCCAAACAAAAGCAGCAATCTGTATGCGCGCATTTAGAATTATTTAGAAATATTTTAAACCGACAATGCTAATATACATTATAGATTAAATTGAAATTATTTAATGAACTATTTTTCTATAAAATATACTTAACTAAAAAAGAGACTAGAACTTTCTAGCCTCTTTTATTGTATTCCAAATTGCCTAAAAAATCTTTGCCTTATTACCAGCCTGGGTTCTGTTTGATATTGGCATTTTTATCAATTTCTCCTTGTGGTATAGGCCAAAATAAATGTTTACTAGTTGTTAAACGAGTTTGATTACGTGAGCTAATTCTTTTTGCAGTACTAACAGTATAGTCTGGTATATCATTCAAATCATTATTACCTGAAGTGAAGGTTGGAATTTCCGGAACAATAGCAGGATTTTTTGCTGCACCAACAACGAAACCATTTACGGCAGCATTATAAATTCCCCAACGTTTTAAATCTATCCAACGTAAGCCTTCTAGTGCTAATTCAACAGCACGCTCTCTTCTTACAAGTTGGCGAAAAGCAGCCTGTGTAAGGCTTGTAGCAGCTGGTTGACCTGCACGCGTACGAATTAAATTGATTGCTGTATTTACCGTTGCATATATCTGCATATCTTAAAAGTATATACCCTTGTTTTCCAGCAAATGCATTTTGAGAAGGATCTATATATTTTTTCCAACAATAGCCAACACCACCAACAGCACCAGTAGAACCGTACTGCCAAACACTATTTGCAGAACTAACGAAATCTGGATTTCCGGCAACTTTTACAAATGCACTAGTGCTCCAATTATATCTAAGAATAGTATCGGTGTAGATATTATAAATAAGTCTTTGCATTGGATTTTGGTATGGAAGTGAAACACCAGTTCCTGTTGCTACATCCATAGTATCTCCAGGAAAAATAATGGTCCATTTACAACGCTTATCTCTATTTTTTCCAGGATTTGCAGGATCGTATAAAGGCGATTGATCAATCCGTTTTCCATCTGTACATTCAAATTTATCAACGATATTTTGAGTTGGGAAATTGTTTCCAGATGTTCCTAATACTTGACGAGGCAATAATCCAATAGGCATATAACTTAATGGATTCGCATTGTCTTGAGGTAACTGTGTCATGAACATAATTTCATTACCAGAATTTGCTGTTTGACCTGCTAATGAAAATAGGTTATTGAAGTTTGGATTCAAACTATAAATACCCAAATCAATTACTGCTTTTGAAGCCGTTGCTGCAGTAGCATAATCTTGTATTAATAAAGCAATTTTAGCTTTCAATCCATAAGCAGCACCTTTGTTTACGCGCCCCCTATCATTTAAATTTGGTAACCCAGCCCATGCTTCATCTAAATCTTTATACAAATCTTGTGCAATTTTAGCCATTGGTACACGTTCTTGTGTTTCGTATTCGGCAGGAGCTAAGGTTTTGGTATAATAAACAACATCTCCAAACCAAGCCATTAAATTGTAATAAGCAAAAGCCCTTAATACAAGCGCTTCTGAACGCATACGGTTATAACTTGTTGCAGATGTATTTGGCTTACCCGCTACCATCCCTTCTAATAATAAATTTGCCCTTGAAACCAAAGAATAGGCATTACTCCATGCAGAAGAAGGAATTGCATTTCCATTAATAAATGGTCCATTATCTCCTAATACAATCAAATCTTCGGCGTCGCTTCCTTTACGAGACATACCCATATCGGTTGATGATTCTATCCTTTTTAATAAAGGCGTATTGGTTGTACCATAATTCCACTGAGCTGCATTGTATACGCCAGTTAAACCAAGATTAATTTCAACTTCATTGGTTAAGAAATTCGAAGATGAAATAGAATCCAATGGCTGACGATCTAGAAACTTTTGGCAACTTGCTAAGGCAACAATTGCTAGTAAAATAAATATCAACTTTTTCATGTGTTTATTTTTAGTTGTGCACTTTGTATTTTTCTGATTCATTAACTTTTAAAAATTAATGTTAACCCCTCCAGTTAATGTTTTCATTAGCGGATAGAACTCTGCGTTTTGATTATTAATTTCAGGATCAAACCCTTTCCAGAAATTTGTTAGTGTAAACAAATTTTGTCCACTAATAAATACTTTGGCAGATTTAATATGCAATTTATTGGTTACTCCACTTGGAATAGTATAACTAAGGTTCACATTCTTTACCCTCAAATAAGCAGCATTCGTAATCCAAAAAGAAGAAGTTGTACCATTAACACCTATACTAGGAAGTAATCTTGGAAATTTTGCATTAGGATTAGTTGGCGTCCAATAATCTTTGTGAGATTCTAATAAGCCTGGAATAAAATCTGCTGCATAAAAAGGATAAGCACCAGTTCCACTTAAATAGTTATAGCGTTCGCCAACTCCTTGAAAAAATATACTTAAGCTAAGGTTGTTGTATGAAAAATTCATATTCATACTATACTCATAACGCGGAAAATTGTTTCCAATAAATTTTCTGTCATTTGCATCAACTTTATTATCACCATTTAAATCTGCATATTTAATATCTCCCGGCTTTGGAACAAAGAAATGTGTTGGCGATGCCGCAATATCTGCATCAGATTGAAAATAACCCAATGATTGGTATCCAAAATAAGAGAATAATGGTTGGCCTACTGCTGTTCTAACAGAACCACCATCTAAGTATGGAATTCCAGGTAAGCTTGTAACATTGTTTTTAGCATCAGAAACCATTGCTGTGATATCAACTCCAAATTTTCCAAACTTGTTTTTATAATTCAGTGTTGCTTCCCAACCTTTGTTTTCCATGGTTCCCGCATTGATATACGGAGAGTTTAATCCTAAATAAGTTGGAATTGGTCTAATCAATAATATATCACTTATTTCACGAATAAAATAATCGGCAGTAAGTGTAAAATGGTTAGCGATATTTAGGTCTAAGCCTATATTTTTTTGTGTTGATTTTTCCCAACTAATTGCAGGATTCGGTGCATCTAATAAAGTATATCCTACGCTAGTAATACCATTAAAATAAGCATTTAAACCAGAAGTGTAATTAGCAGAGAATGGATAAATGCTTGATAATGATTGGTTACCCAAAGTACCATATGAGGCACGAATTTTTCCGAATGAAATAAGGTTTGAAAATTTATTAAAGAATTTTTCTTTTGTAAATATCCAACCCGCAGAAGCCGATGGAAAGAAACCCCATTGTTTATCATTGGCTTGAGAAAAACGAGATGAACCATCGTATCTACCATTCAACTCTAATAAATATTTTTCATTGTAGTTGTAATTCACTCTACCATAAAAACCAGCAATAGCTGTTTCATAAGCACTACCAGCATTGTTACGGTTGTTTGTGCCTAGATTTAAATAAGGTAAATTTTGATTGGTGAAATCAGTTCTTGAAGCATTTATTCCACGATATGTGAACTCTTCTGCTTGCGTTCCTGCCAACACTTTTAAATTGTGTTTTTTATAAGAGCCAGAATAAGTAGCCTGTGCCAAATAAGTAGTTCTTGTGTTTGTTGAATAAGATTCACTCAAACTATTTGTACCTGGCCATACGCCTACATAATCATAAGAATTCGTTCCAACATTTGGTTGGTATATTCCTACATTTTTTACTTGTGTTTTTGTATTAGGCACCCAATATTCGCGCGCCCAAAATGCCTCAACATCTATATTTTTTATAGGTTTGTAATTAAAGCCAAGTTTGCTTAAAATTGAATTATTAAAAACTTCAGTTGTTCCCCCGGCTTCTGCCTGTGCAAGTGGATTACGGTT
>JAPLEL010000098.1:67858-77589 GCA_026391415.1 Bacteroidota bacterium | reverse complement strand
ATTTTAGTGCCTGCGCCTATTAAGGTTGTTGCAGTTACCCCACGATCAATGGTACAATTGGCACCAATTTCTACGGCATCTTCAATCACTACATTGCCGCAACTTTCCATTCTTTTATACCAGTGTGATCGATTTTTTTTGGTGTTATAATAAAACGCATCAGATCCAATTACCGTTCCAGATTGTATCACTACGTTATTGCCAATAATTGTTCCGTCTAATAAATTTACACCCGGATAAATAGTACAATTATTTCCAATACGCACATTGTTGCCAATAAAAACATTCGGCATAATAACGCTTTCTTCCCCAATAATTAAAGTATCGCTAATTGCTTTTTCTGTCGAAACAAAGGGTTTAAAGTGTTGCACAATTTTTAAATATGCTTCAAAAGGATCGGCCACAATTAAAATTGTTTTGCCTGCTGGCACAGTAATTTCGGCCGAGTTAATGATGATAAAACTAGCAGCACTGTTTAAACAAGTGGCATAGTATTTTGGATGGTCTACAAAAACCAAATCTCCGTGTTCAACTTTGTGTATTTCGTTAATACCAATAACCTCAGCAGAGAGATTACCAGAGAGTTCAGCGCCAATTAATTGGGCAACCCATTGAACGGAAACAGGAGCAGGAAACTTCATAACACTGTTTTTTAGGTAATTCAAAGGTAATACCTAGGGCTTTGCAGAAATTTTTTTTTGCAGAAAACACTAAAAGAACAAGTGCTTTTAGTGTTTTAAAAATTGAATAAACTGAAACACGAAATGTACGGTAGTAAAATATTGATTCTTCTGAAATCCTTTGTTTAATAGTATTACAAGCGAATAAAAAAAATAATTGATTGATTTTTTTATGTAATATCATTAAAAATCAGGCGTTAAAAAGGCTAATAAAAATGCTACAATTCACAAACTGCACCAAAATGTTAATAAAATTGTTTAAAAAAAATTTTGCATAGGTGAAAAGGTTTTTTAATATTGTGTAAGGAAATTTATTTCCTGGTACTTACTAACCCATCTATATACAAAGTCTCGCATCAGCGAGACTTTTGTTTTTTATGAATTATTACTTCCAGATATACAAACCTTTTCAGGTATTATCTCAGTTTTCTGCACAAGAAAATAAACAAACTTTAATGGATTTTTTTAAGGTCCCAAAAGACGTTTATCCAGTTGGCAGACTCGACTATGATAGCGAAGGATTACTCTTATTAACCAACGATAAAGCACTCAATCACCAACTACTGCATCCTAAGTTTGAACATACGCGTAGTTACTGGGTACAAGTAGATGGCGCAATTGATGCAACGGCAATTGATCAATTGCAAAAAGGCGTAGACATTAACATCGATGGAAAAATCTATCATACAAAAAAATTAATCGCTAAGCTTTTTGAAAATCCACCAACAACTATTGCAAGAAATCCCCCCATTCGTTTTCGAAAAGAAATTCCTACACCATGGATAGAATTAATTTTATCTGAAGGAAAAAACAGGCAGATTCGAAAGATGACTGCAAAAATTGGGTTCCCTACACTTCGCTTAATTCGATACAGTATTGAAGGATTATCATTGAATCAAATGCAACCCGGCGAAATGATTGCGCTTTCGCAACAAGAAATTTATCAAAAACTATTTCACACAGATCAAGTTGTCAACTCGACCAACATCCGTTAAATTTGCTCGTTCTAAGCAGAAATAACTATGAGTCTATCCCATTTGTCAGAGCAGGAATTGATCCGTCGCGAAAAGCTGACCAAATTACAAGCAGCAGGAATTGATCCATTTCCCGCAGCATTATACCCTGTTTCGCACTTTTCAACCGAAATAAAAGCGAATTATACCGAAGAAACCAAAGACCAGTTTGCCCAAGTTTGTGTGGCAGGCCGTATCATGAGTATGAATGATAAGGGAAAAGTGTTCTTTATTAAAATCCAAGACAGCAAAGGAATTATTCAATTATATGTTCGCCGAGACGATATCTATCCCGAAGAAGACAAGTCTATGTGGGATACCTTGATTAAGCAAGGATTAGACCTTGGAGATATTATTGGCGCAACTGGTTACGGTTTTATTACAAAAACTGGCGAAACCTCTATACACGCACAAACCATTACGCTTTTAACGAAGTCATTAAAGCCCCTTCCGGTTGTTAAAAGAGACGAAGAGGGAAATGTGTTTGACGCAGTAACAGATCCTGAATTTAGGTATCGCCAGCGCTATGCAGACCTAATTATTAACCCCGAGGTTAAAGACACTTTTGTAAAAAGAACCAAACTGGTAAATACCATTCGTGAATTCTTAAATACTCAAGGCGCACTAGAAGTAGATACACCAGTATTACAAAGCATTCCAGGTGGTGCAGCTGCTCGTCCTTTTATTACGCACCACAATGCCCTAGACATTCCATTATACCTGCGTATTGCCAATGAATTATACCTAAAACGCCTGATTGTTGGCGGTTTCGACTGGGTATATGAGTTTAGTAGGAATTTTAGAAACGAAGGAATGGATCGCACGCACAATCCAGAATTCACCGTATTAGAATGGTACACTGCTTACAAAGATTATTTCTGGATGATGGAAACCACCGAGCAATTATTTGAAAAAATTGCCTTGGCTTTACACGGCACAACAGAATTGCCTGTTGGAGACAGAACCATCAGCTTTAAAGCACCTTTCAAGCGTATTAGCATTCATGATGCCATTAAAGAAAATACGGGTATTGATGTAAGTGATAAAGACGAAGCAGGATTGCGCATTGTTTGCAAAGAACTTAAAATTGATGTGCCTAATAATATTGGAAAAGGAAAATTGATCGACGAAATTTTTGGTGCCACTAGTGAGCATACCTATATCCAACCAACTTTTATTATTGACTATCCGGTTGAAATGAGTCCGTTGACTAAAAAGCACCGAAGCAAAGCAGGTTTAGTAGAAAGATTTGAGTTGATGGTAAACGGCAAAGAAATTGCCAATGCTTATTCTGAATTAAACGATCCAATAGATCAACGCGATCGTTTTGAAGAACAGTCTGCACTAATGGCTCGCGGCGACGACGAAGCCATGTTTATTGACTATGATTTTTTACGCGCGCTCGAATATGGTATGCCTCCTACATCTGGTATTGGCATTGGGATTGACAGGTTGTGTATGTTAATGACCAATCAAGTATCTATTCAGGATGTATTGTTTTTTCCTCAAATGCGTCCCGAAAAAACAAACAACCCTAGCAATAACGAATCGACCGAAATCGAAAGCAATTAATAGTTGTTTAGTTTGAAGTTTTAAAACCCCCTTTGTTAAGTTTAATAAAGGGGGTTTTGTTTAAGATCCTTTTGAGTACTTTTATTATTCAAATGTAAATAGCCTGTTATGAATAAATTTTTAGCCTTAGCCGGTTTGTTATGCTGCAGCTTTTTTAGCAGTTGGAGTCAAAACGCCAAACCTCTAGCACCTGTTTTGGTCACACAAGTAGAAGGTATTAAAGAATACAAACTTAATAATGGCTTGCGCATATTATTAGTGCCCGATAATTCGCAAAATAATATTGTAGTGAACATTACTTATTTAGTAGGTTCTCGACACGAAGGTTATGGCGAAAGCGGTATGGCGCATTTGTTAGAGCACATGATGTTTAAAACATCTAAGCGTTATAAAGAAATAAAAAAAGCAATTGCCGATCGCGGAGCAGAAGCCAATGGAACTACTTGGTACGACCGAACCAATTACTACGAAGTGTTACCTGCCAAAGACGAAAATTTAAAGTGGGCACTAGATATGGAATCAGATCGTATGGTCAATAGCCAAATTTTAGCTGCCGAATTAAAAACAGAATTTTCTGTTGTAAGAAATGAATTTGAAAGTGGCGAAAACAACCCGAGTGGTGTATTACAAGAGCGCATCATTGCAGGTGCCTATTTATGGCATAATTATGGCAAATCAACCATTGGTAGTAAAGAAGATATTGAAAGCGTGCCGGCAGAAAATTTGCGTGCTTTCTACAAAAAGTATTACCAACCAGATAATGCTGTTTTAATGGTAGGTGGAAAATTCGACGAAGCAAAAGCACTGCAATACATCCAACAATTTTATAGCAATATTCCAAAACCTACTAGGGTATTACAACCCACTTACACAGTAGAGCCAGTGCAAGATGGAGAGCGATATGTAGAATTAAAAAGAGTGGGCGATATACAATACATTGGAATGGCTTATCACACGCCTGCGTATTCAAATATAGACTATGCAGCTACCGAAGCTTTATTGCATATACTCACCAATAATCCTTCTGGAATTTTATACAAAGCCTTGGTAGAAAAAAAATTAGCAACTGGTGTAGGGAGTCAATTATTACAATTAAAAGATCCTGGTTATGCATATTTAGAAGCAGAAGTTCCCAAAGAAAAAAGTTTGGATTCTGCTAAAACAGTTTTCTTGTCTGTATTAGATAAAATAGGTAGCACCACTATTACCAAAGAAGAATTAGATCGTGCAAAAAATGCCTATATTAAACAAAACGAAAACATTACCAATAATACCATTGGACTTTGTATCAACCTAACAGAAGCGATTGGTGCAGGTGATTGGCGTTTGTTTTATTTGAATAGAGATAGAATAGAAAAATTAACATTGGCAGAAGTGCAAGCAGTGGCTAACAAATATTATAAATCATCGAATAGAACCTGGGGATTATTTATTCCTGATAAAAATCCAGAACGCGTAAAAGTGGCCGATGCCGGCGATATTGATGCAATGGTAAAGGGCTACAAAGGCAAGGAAGTAAAAAAACAAACCGAAACTTTTGAAACTAGTATTGCTAATATTAAAGCGAACACGCAATACAAAAAATTAGCCAATGGATTTAGGTATGCCTTGTTAAGAAAACCCGCAAAAGGCGAAAAAATTATTGGAACTTTTAACCTGCCAATTGGTAATGAAAAGTCATTAGAAAATAAGTCAACCATTGCCTCTCTTACGGCTGCAATGATGCGCAATGGCACCAAAACATTAAATAAAAAACAGCTCAACGATACTTTAGATAAAATAAAATCGGAAATAAATATTGGTGGAAGTGGTAATGCCATAAGCATTGGTATTAATACTGACAAAGCACATTTTACCAATTGCATGGCGCTATTAAAAGAAATTTTATCTAATCCATCTTTTGATCAAAATGAATTAGACAAATTGATTGCACAATCCAAAGCAGAATTAGATGCCAATAGAAACGATCCACAATATCGTGCCTCTTTATTGGCTACACAAAAAACGTCTCGTTATCCAAAATCAAGTATCTATTATACGCCTGATGCAGAGGAAGAAACCGCTAGTTTGAATGCCATAAAAAAATCCGATTTAGAATCTTTTTATGCTAGTCATTATGGTGCAAATTTTGGTATAGGGTCTTTGGTGGGAGAGTTTGCGCAAGAAGAAGCAGACAAGGCGATTACCAATGTGTTTCAATCATGGAACAGTAAAACAAGTTTTGTAAGAATTCCTAAACAATATTTTGACGTAACGGGTTCAACAGAAATGATACTTACTCCAGACAAAGCAAATGCTATGGCATTAGGTTTTATTAATATTCCCATGTCGGATACTGATGCAGATTTTCCAGCACTAAGTATGGCAAATGAATTACTTGGTGGAGGTGCATTTTTATCTTCTCGTATTCCAAAAAGATTAAGAGAAAGTGAAGGTATGAGCTATGGAGCCGGCTCGTTTTTAAATGCTGGATCCCTTGATAAAGACGCCAAATGGGGTGTTTACGCCATTTTTAATCCGATCTATAAAAATAGACTAGACAGCGCCTTGAAAGAAGAAATGAACAAAGCTATCGACAAAGGATTTACAGAAGATGAGTTAAAAAAATCAACCGATAGTTGGTTACAGGGCCGAAAAATTTCTTTGGGTGTTGATGGACAAATTGCTGGTTTATTGGTGACTTATTTATATTATAATAGAAACCTAAGTTGGTATACCGAATTTGAAAATAAAACTACTTCCTTAAAATTAGCAGAGGTAAATCAAGCCTTAAAAAAATACGTGATGCCATCAAAAATGGTATTGGTGTATGGTGGTGATTTTAATAAAAAATAAGTTGGGATAGTATCAAGCAGATACTTACAAAACGCACATAAAAAAGCTTGTATCATATGCTGATACAAGCTTTTTTATTTTCAGTAATTCGAATTTCTATTTTATTACAACAGGAGAACTTTTAAAATTCACGCGATATTTTTATTTATAAAGTTGCGCGTGTTTTTCTATTATCAAATACTCATTTACACAAACAAATCTGTATACAAATGCGCACCCGGAACTACCGAATATTTCGATAAATCAGTTATGCCTTCTGCTGCCAATACTTCTTCGTCAATAAAAGTATGTCCACTACATTGTGCCGCATTTTTTTTCAAAATAAAATAAACAGCGTCTGCAATAATATCTGGTGTTCTACTCATTTTTGCTAAAGCCTCTCCGCCCAATAGATTTCTTACAGCAGCAGTATCAATTGTTGTTCTAGGCCATAATGCATTTGATGCAATACCCGCTCCTTTTAGTTCCGCCGCCCAACCCAGTGCTAGCATACTCATACTAAATTTAGTAAGCGTATACGCAATATGACCACCCATCCATTTTGGATCTAAATTTACTGGTGGAGACAATGTAATGATATGCGGATTTTTTCCTTTTCTTAAATAGGGCAAACAATTTTTTACTACTAAAAAAGTGCCCCGCACATTAATACTGTGCATTAAATCAAAACGCTTGGTATCTGTTTGTTCGGTAGGCGTTAATTGAATAGCAGAAGCGTTATTAATTACTACATCAATGCCGCCGAATTTTTCTACGGCCTGTTGAACAGCCGATTGAATTTGTTCTTCATTTCTAATATCTACTTGAACAGCTAAGGCTTTTCCCCCTGCGGCTTCTACTTCTGCAGCAGCAGAATAAATGGTACCACCTAATCGAGGATCTTCGTTTATACTTTTAGCAGCAATCACAATGTTTGCGCCTTCTTTGGCTAGTCGTAAAGCCATCGCTTTTCCAATACCCCTACTTGCACCGGTAATTAAAATCGTTCTGTTTTGAAAAGGCATGATTGATTGTATTAGAATATAAATTTCTGCAAAAGTAAGTTACCAACCTAAGAAATCTTTTATGACTGTTTCTGTTTCAATACAAGCTTGTAATAAATTATCGTTAGTGATAATGCAATTAAATTTTTCTTGAAAAGATAATTCGAAACTCGCTTTGTTTAAACGTATTTCCATACTTTCTGGCGTTTCTGTGCCCCGATTTTCGAGTCGGCTTTTTAACGCTTCAATGGATGGAGGTTTAATAAAAATAGACAAGCAGTTATTGGTATATTGTTGCTGCACTGTAATAGCCCCCTTTACATCAATATCAAGCATAGGTGTTTTACCTAGCGCCCAAATTCTATCCGTTTCTGCTTTTAGGGTACCATAGTATTTTCCTTCGTACACCATTTCATATTCTAAAAAATCAGCCGCTGCAATATGGGCTTTAAATGCTGCTTCGCTTATAAAATGATAGTCAACACCATCCTGCTCTTTCCCTCTCGGAGCGCGGGTTGCAGCCGAAACAGAGAAAGATAATAAAGGATATTTCTCTAAAAGATATCGGGTAATAGAAGTCTTTCCCGAACCCGATGGAGCAGTAATAATAATGAGTTTGTGTGCCGCTTGAGCCATGCGTAAATTTGATGTAAAGAAACAATTTATCTATTCGCTTTTACAAAAAATCTAAGAATAAGATTTAATTGATTGTGCAAAACAAATCCATTTATACTTGATTTTGATAAAAATATGCCGCTCAAATAGTAACTTGTCTGTTCAATCAATTGCTGCCATGCGTTTTCTTTGGAAATTATATTTTCGTTTTAGCGGATGGAAAATCACTCAACCCTTTCCAATTAACTTGCCTAAAGCGGTTATTATTGTTGCGCCCCATACTAGTGCTATGGATTTTCCAATAGGGCTTGCGGTTCGCAGTATATTGAATTTACAACACACACATTTTTTGGGAAAAGAAGAGTTGTTTAAAGGGCCATTTGGATTTTTTTTTAGAATCATGGGAGGATATCCAGTTAATCGCTTTTCAAAACTCAATATGGTGGACCAGGTGGTGGAAATATTTAACCAGCATACCCATTTTTTATTGGCACTTTCTCCAGAAGGTACCCGAAAAAAAGTAGACCGATTAAGATCCGGATTTTACCATATTGCCCAAAAAGCCAATGTGCCAATTGTGATGGTAGGATTTGATTTTGCCAACAAAGAAGTTAGTATTGCAGAACCTTTTTATACGGGCAACGATGAAGCGGCTGATTTTAAAAAAATCATTCAATTCTTCGCCCCAATTCAAGGTAAAATTAGCCATTTAGGCATCGCCCATTTACTAACAGATTAATACAAATATTATGACTATGAATAATACACATACCCCTCCATCCATTATTGATTGCTTCTGTTTATTTGAGCAAACGCAAGCAGATCAACTGTTTTTATCGGAACCAGTTAATGGCGTATACCAAAACTTTACTTGGAAATCTGCGGGCGATGAGGTTCGAAAAATGGCAGCGGCTATTCAGGCAATGGGATTGCAAAAAGGCGATAAGGTGGCCATTTTAAGTAAAAACTGTGCTTATTGGATTATGGCAGATTTGGCTATTATGATGGCTGGTTGTGTATCTGTTCCACTATACCCAAATATTAGTGCGGCTACTTTACAGGAGATATTAATTCATAGCGATTCAAAACTTGTTTTTATTGGCAAACTTGATCATCCAGAACAAGCACAGGCTGCAGTTCCAGAGCATATTGCACAAGTTTGTTTTCCTTTTTATCCCATCAAAAATTGTTTGAATTGGGCCGATTTAACTAGTAACCAAGCAAAGCTAGAAGGCAAGCCCGAGGTAAATCTTGAATCACTTGTTTGTATTATTTATACTTCGGGAACCACTGGTCAACCCAAGGGTGTAATGCATACTTATTATTCCATGAATTTTGCGGTAGCGGCTTTTTTAAAAGCGAACCCAACAATTCAAAAAGAGATTTTTTTCTCCTACCTACCACTATGCCATGTAGCCGAAAAAATGCTCGTGGAATGTGGCGCTATTTTTAGTGGTAGTTGTATCTATTTTGTGGAATCAATGGATCGGTTTTCTAAAAACTTATCCGATACACAACCCACGGTTTTTTTAGCCGTTCCCAGAATTTGGGAAAAAATGCGCGATGAGATTTTGAAAAAAATGCCGCAAAAAAAATTAAACAAAATTCTATCTATTCCCATTATATCGAGTTTGTTTAAAAAAGCCATCCAAAAAAAATTGGGTTTGTCTCGGGCACATTTTGTGTTTACAGGTGCGTCACCCATTAATCCTGCAATACTTGAATGGTTTTCTAAACTAGGTATTACCATTATGGAAGCTTATGGAATGACCGAAAACTTAGCACTCTCACATGCAAATAGAAAGAATGCCACGTTTTTTGGTACTGTTGGTACTCCTTATCCAGAAGTATCCGTTAAGCTTGGTGAAGCGAATGAAATATTAGTTAAAAGTCCTGCATCAATGCTAGGTTATTACAAAGAACCGGGCATTACTGCTGATAGTTTTTTAGACGGCTACTTGCGCACCGGTGACGAAGGTGCGATTGACGAAAATGGCTATTTACGTATTACTGGCAGAATTAAGGACAAATTT
>JAPLEL010000098.1:0-67833 GCA_026391415.1 Bacteroidota bacterium | reverse complement strand
ATTTAAAACGAGTAAGGGGAAATATATAAGTCCTGCGCCTATTGAAAGTAAGTTATTGGTTAGTCCTTTGATTGATCAAGCCTGTGTGGTAGGGTCGGGCATGTCTAATGCTATAGCCCTCTGTATTTTATCTGAGTCAGCAAAGTCAACTGATAAAGTTGCGCTTGTAAACCAATTGCAACTACATTTAGCCGAGGTGAACAAATTGGCAGAACACCACGAAAAAATTAATAAACTAGTGCTATTATTTGAAGAGTGGACGGTAGATAATGGTATTTTAACACCCACCTTAAAAATAAAGCGAAAAATGGTGGAAGATTTATACCAATCAAATTATAACAACTGGATTAGTGCCCCTGAAACGGTATTGTTTTCGGCATAAAGCCAAAAACTGAATTTAAAAATACTATTTCAACACAATTTTTTAAAAAACAATACGTTTTGTAGTGTAATCATCAGAATAAAAAATTAGATATGAAACTTAAAAATTATGTGTTGTTGGTTTTGGGTGCAACTTTTCTGTTCTCTTGCGTTAGCCCTAAACAACTAAAACAAGCCGAAGCAAGATATGGTGAATTAAACGGTGCGTATGCTGAACTAAAAGAGAAATACAAAGCCTTACAAGACGAACAAAATAAATGTAATAACCAAGTTGCAGATTTGACCACAAGAAAAGGAGCCCTTGAAAATGCAAATGCAGACCTTAAGAGTCAAATAGACTATTTAAAACAAAACAATAATACTGTTTTAAACCAATTAAAAGATCTTTCTGTAGTTACTGGATCTCAAGCAGAAAGCATTAAAAAATCTTTAGAAAATATTGGCTCAAAAGATATTTACATTAAAGACTTACAAGGAACCATTTCTAGAAAAGATTCTTTGAACATGGCTTTGGTAATGAACTTGAAAGGTGCTATTGGGAATATCGACGATAAAGACATTAATATTAAAGTTGATAAAGGTGTAGTGTACGTTGATATCTCCGATAAATTATTGTTTAAAAGCGGCAGTTACGATGTAACCGATCACGCAAAAGACGTGTTAGGTAAAGTAGCTAAAGTATTAAACGCACAACCAGAAATTGAATTCTTAGTAGAAGGACATACAGATTCTGTTGCTATTAAAGGTTCGGGCATGGCCGATAATTGGGATTTGAGTGTTAAACGCGCAACAACTGTAGTGCGTATTTTACAAAACACTTATGGATTAGATCCTAAGCGTATGACTGCTGCAGGTAGAAGTTCATACATACCATTAGCCGACAATACAACTGCAGAAGGACGTGCTGTTAATCGTAGAACGCGTATTGTAATTTTACCTCAGTTAGACCAGTTCTTTAAATTATTAGAACCTAAAAAATAAACTTACTAACCCATCTATATATTAAAAACCCGATGCAAATTGTATCGGGTTTTTTTATGCAAAAAGGTAGTGGTTAATTATTTATTGATCTCTTCAAAAACCCCAGTTTGTGTATTTTTCTGCACATTGTTCCAATTAAAAACCCTGCCGTTCATGGCAACATACACACCAACAGGTAGGGCTTGTACAAAAGCAAGTGCGCTTCCTAAATTAAACAAACCATCGGAGCTACCAAATTTATAAGGAATCATTGCACCTGTTAGTACAATTGTTTTATTCGTAATTTTTGCAGCAAGTATCGCCGCTGTTTGCGTCATGGTATCTGTACCATGTGTAATAATTATTTTGTCTTCTTCCGAACTTTTACACTGGCGAGCAATCAATAATCGATCGTCGTCGGTCATCTCTAAACTATCAATCATCATTAAGGTTCTAATGTCTACCTCTACCCTGTTTCTACCCAATTTTAATAGCTCTTGAATATGCGTATCCTTAAAATACAACTGACCGTTTAGCTCGTTATATTCTTTGTCAAAAGTGCCTCCGGTAATAAAAATGCGTATGGCCATATAATCAGAATGAGAAACAAAAGTAGTGAATATCACAAATCAGCAATGAAAATACCGTGTTGCAACTCTTGATTTACCGTTATTTAATCAGAATTCATATTTATAATATTCTCTTTTTTTACACTCGTTCATAAAAAACCAAATGGAATGACAAATAAAATTCAGAAAGCTTTTTCGTTAAACATTTTTTTGTTTCTTTTTATTTTAAGTTCTTGTAGCAAAAAGATGGAGGCCTATTCACTTGATTATTCATCAGATAATTCGATAAATTCTGCCGAAAACATCAAAAAGATAATAGAAATTTTCAATGCCGATAATCTAATAAAAGAGTTGTTTATTTCTGCTGAGAAGACAATCAATGAATGCAAAAATTTAAACAGTATAAAATCATTTAGCATTGACATTAAAGAATTGACAACAATGAAGGATACGGTTGAATTATTAAAATACATTCAAAAATCAAATAAGAATTATTTAAATGATATAATTTCTATAATAAAAAGCGACCTGGCTTTACAAAATGAAGTTCGTAAAAAATATTCTTTTGTTTCAAAATTAACTATCGAGAACAAAAGAATAATAATTAATAAAATTTATGAAAATTACATTGTAAATAAATCAATAGCAAATAATGATATTATCAAGAAATCATTTATGTTAACTGAGAGCGATAAATGTCAAGATTATTTATTAAAACAAAATGATAGGTGCGATAGAAATGGTACGTTTGGATATTTTATGTGTTTTCTTTCTGGCCCAGCCGCTCCGGCATGCGTTTTAACGGTTATTGTAACTACTGCTTGGTGTTTTGAAGATGCAAAAGAAGATTATCAAGAATGTCAAAAAAAGAAAAACATATAAAATGAAAAAATCAAATTGGATACTGCTTTTTTGGGGTATAACAATGCCTTGGTTATTTAGGATACAAAATGATAGCATTCAAAAATTTGCTTTTTTGTTTTATACTATAATTTTGATTTATGCTTATTATTTAATTTATAAAAAAAAATAAATTGAAGAAAATTTTACTAAAATTTATCATACAACACACGCAGTTTTTCGCGGGTTATAATTTTTTCCCAGTCTTTTCCAAGCGCGTTCTCCCACAAGGGTTTCATGCCCAATGACACATTTATCATTTTATCAAAATCATCTTCGGTTAACCCTTTGCAAATACCTACTGGAATTTCAATATTGTTTTTTTCTACCATCGATTTAAATTCTTTCACACCTGCAGGGTAATATTCTTCTAAATGATTCATCACAATACAATTGCCTATTCCGTGTTTGGTTCCTAACAAATAACTCAGGCCATAACTCACGGCATGTGCCACACCTACTTGCGAATATGCAATACTCATTCCGCCTGCATAAGATGCCATCATTAATTGATCGTCGGAAGCATCATCCCACTGCGTTTTTTCTACAAAAACTTTTTGGCATAATTGCATTGCTTTCTCGCCGTAACCTTTACTGAACTCGTTTAAAAAAGTTCCTTCTAAACTTTCTATGCAATGAATATAACAATCCATACCAGTATAAAAACGTTGGTTCGATGGAGCGTCTTTGGTTAATTCAGGATCTAAAATTATTTGATCGAATGGTGTGAAGTCTGAATTCATTCCTAGTTTTCTAGTAGGGCCCGTTAATACCGTTGTTCTACTAACTTCTGCCCCAGTTCCACTAAGTGTTGGAATACCTACTTTATAAACGCCAGGAAATTTCACCAAATCCCAACCCTGATAATCTGCAGAAGATCCAGGATTGTTCATCATCAAAGAAACTGCTTTTGCTAAATCCAATGCAGATCCGCCACCAACGCCTATCACGCCACTAATGCTGCCAAATTCTGCTAATAAATTTTGTGCTAGTTTATCTACCTGTGTTGTTTTGGGTTCGAGGGTTGTATCTACAAAAATAATTTTGTCTTTGCCCCTTAATGGAATTCGATTGGCCAAAGGTTTTCCTTCAAAAAAATGATCCACCAAAAACACCATGGGCGCATCGGCTTTTCTTTGTGGCGCTAATATTTCATCTAGCTGATGAAAACTTCCACGTCCAAATACCATATTGCTAACCAATTTTAAATTACGAAAAGCGCTTGCCATAAAAATTATTTGGTGCTTGATTTAAAAAACAAAGATACGGTATCGGTTAATGCACTACAATAAACTAGCCGCCTTTATCAAATCTGCCGGTGTATCAATTTCAACACCCATATATTCTGTAACAACCATCTTTAAAGGAATGCCATATTCTAAATAACGCAAACATTCAATTTTTTCTGCTGCTTCTAGTGGGGTAATTGGCCAATTGGTAAACTGCATTAATGCGGCTTTTCTAAAAGCATAAACGCCTATATGTTCGTAATAAATTATTGGGCTTTCTTTGCTGCGCGGATATGGAATTACACTCCTAGAAAAAAACAGCGAATTCATATTTCTGTCTACCGCTACTTTTACATAATTAGGATCTTCAATTTGTGCTGGATCTTTTAATACCTGCATTAAAGACGCTACTTGCACTTGCTCACCTGCGGTTCCCGAAAAAACAGCTATTAATTGTTGGAGGGGTTCTTTTTGTACAAAGGGTTCGTCTCCTTGTACGTTCACAATAATATCTACGTCTATATTTTCTGCCGCTTCTGCAATTCTATCACTACCGCTTTCGTGGGTGCGCACACTCATTACTGCTTTGCCACCATTTGAAGTAATTTCTTGATAAATAATATCGCTATCAGTTACCACAATTACTTCATTAAATAATCCTGTGGCTACTGTGTTATCATAAGTGTGTTGAATGACTGTTTTAGGGCCCAATTGCTGCATTAATTTTGCAGGAAAACGCGTGGCTGCATAACGGGCCGGAATAAAAGCAGCTATTTTCATGAATTATATTTTATGCAAAGATGCAGTTTATCAAATCAATAATCTGTTTTCACCGATCCGTCGAAAGGAATTTTTAATTGGAAGCCTAGGTTTTCGTCTTGGCTATTATCCAGTACGTCTAAGCCATATTTAATTTCTTGAATAGGGGTTGCATTAAACGTACCCAACAATCGATCCCAAATAGAAAAAATATTGCCATAATTACTATCCGTTTGCGGACGCTGAAAATGGTGGTGCACCTTGTGCATATTGGGCGATACAACCAGCCAACTGATAGTCGTATCTAACCACAAAGGCAAACGAATATTGGCATGATTAAATTGAGAGAGCACCGCACTTAAACTTTGGTACAACATAACCAACCACATTGGCGCACCGCAAATAAGCACGCCTAATGTTGTAAAAACAGCCCTAAATACACTTTCACCAGGATGGTGTCGATTAGCTGAAGTTGTGTCTACATGTGTATCGGCATGGTGCACCATATGAAATTTCCACATCCATTTGGTTTTGTGTTCTACCCAATGAATAAAATAGGCGCCTATTAAATCTAGCAATAACAATCCTACTAGCATAAAAGCCCATAATGGCATTGGGAATAATTGCATCAAACCAAATTGGTGAGCCACTGTCCAATCACTTGTTTTTACAATAAATAAGGCAAATACAAAATTGATGATAATGGTAGTGAGTGTAAAAAAAATATTAATCGATGCATGTTTCCATTTTTGGTATTTGAAATTAAATAAAGGCACAAAACCTTCTATCAACCAAAAAAAACTAATCCCACCTGCTAAAATTAGTGCACGGTGTAAACTTGAAATATGTTCAAAATAATGAATAACAGATTCTATCATAGTGCAGCAATTGAAACAACAATTTACAAACAAAAACCATTCGGCTATGGGTTTGTCTAATAAAAAATGCCCCCGCTGTGCGGAGGCATTTCAACAAAATATTTATTCAATTAATTATTCAACATTAAAGGCATCACTAACATTAGCAATTCTTCACCAGCAGCTTGTTCTGTTGGTTTAATTAAACCTGCTTTAGTAGAAGTAGACAATTCAACTTTTACATCGTCTGTATCTGCTGCATTCAGCATTTCAATTAAGAATTTTGCATTGAATGCAATTTGTAAGTCATCGCCATCGTATTGACAACTCATGCGCTCGTTGCCTTCAAAACTAAAGTCTACATCTTGTGCTGCTAATTGCAATTCGCTTCCGCTAATATTTAACGCAACCTGGTTGGTGCTTTTATTAGAGAATACGTTTACTCTACGTAAAGCGCTTTGAAAATCTGATTTGTTTACAATTAAGCTATAAGGATTGTCAATAGGAATTACCACTTTATAGTCTGGGAAACGTGCATCAATTAGTCTACAAATCATATGTGTAGAGCCATGCTTTACAAATAAATGATTGCTATTATAGGTGATGGTTAATTCGTCGTCGTTGTCGGGCAAAGCATTCTTTAATAAATTCAACGGCTTTTTTGGCACAATGAACGAATCAATTTTACTCGCTTTTGCATCGGTACGTTTGTATCGAACCAAGCGATGCGCATCGGTAGCAACAAACTGAACGCTCTCTTTGGTTAATTCAAAGAAAACACCCGTCATTGCAGGACGCAAATCGTCGTTACTAACTGCAAACAAGGTTTTGTTGATGGCGGTTAATAGTGCGCTGCTCGACATATTAAAACCTGTGGTATCGTCTGCTGCTGGCTCTTTTGGAAAATTATCTGGATTCTCACCCATTACCTTGTACTTACCATTGTCGCTAGTAATTTCAACGGCAAAGTTTTTGTCGATATTAAAGGTTAGTGGCTGATCGGCTATGTTTTTAAGGGTATCCAACAAAATTTTTGCCGGAATACACACTTTTCCGTTCACTTTACTTTCTACGTCCATCTGAACCCGCATTACGGTTTCTAGATCGGTAGCTACTACGTTTAATTTTTTGTCTTCTATTTCAAATAAAAAGTCCTCAAGTATTGGTAATACTGTGTTTGCGTTGATTACACCGCTGATCTGCTGCAGGTGTTTTAACAATGAGGTGGACGAAACAATAAATTTCATTCTGCAGAATTTAGGTTGGCAACAAACCTACTGCAAAATGTTAATATTACACCAATAGAAATAGAGGTTTTAGAGAAGATTCACATTAATGTTAATGAGTTGTGGATTGGTACAGCGTATTTGCTACTTATCCTGGCCGCTAAGCAGTTGGCAGCACTTGTTGCGATTAAGGGGCTTAATCACATAATCGGTTATAGATGGGTATTTTTTAGACTCAATAATATCTGATTCATCCACCGATGAACTAACTAGGTAGATTTTTATAGGATGGGATAGGGTGCCTGAAAACTGTTGAAACTCCTCTAAAAACTCCCAGCCATTCATTACGGGCATATTAATGTCTAAAAAAATTATATCGGGTAATTGAGTATTTTGGTTGGTTTTGGAATCCGTTAAAAAATTCATGGCTTCTTTGCCATTTAAGAAAGTGTGGACGGTTTTGGTTAACCCTGTAGACTCTAAAATCATGGTAGCTGTGAATTGAAAGATTTTGTCATCATCTATCAACCAAACATTTTTTAGCGGAGGGGTCATAAAAAAGTTATTGTTTAATTTGCATTTGCCAAAGCAAAGCAATCATTACAAATATAAATTTTTATCGCTCTAAATCAAAACAATCTGTAATGAAAATATCGCTTACCCCAGAGCAGGCATTCCAAAAAATAAAACAATACTGCGCCTATCAAGAACGAAGCCATCAAGCCACTAAAGAGAAGCTTTTTTCTATGGGGCTTTATAAAAAAGACGTAGATATTTTGCTGTCGCAGCTGATAGAAGAGAATTATTTAAACGAACAACGATATGCATTGCGGTTTGTTGGCGGACATTTTAGAATAAAGAAATGGGGGAAAATAAAAATAACTGCTGCACTAAAACAACAAAGAGTAAGTAGCTATAATATTCAGAAAGCGTTAGATGAAATTGACCAAAACGATTACCTGACTTGTTTGCAGCAATTGGCTAGTGTTAAGTGGAACACCTTAAAAAAAGAAACAACCTTAAATAAAAAAGTAAAAGCAACAAATTATTTACTTCAAAAAGGATATGAATCGAATTTAATTAGAACAGCAATCCTGAAGCTTCAAGCACCCAACGAAACTTAATTAATCAATTCCTTCTTAGCATTTAGTAATATTGTAACTACAAACAGCCGCCATTATGTTAACCGCCACTATTATTCAATCTGATTTATTTTGGGAAGACAAGTTGGCAAATCTTTTGCAGTTCGAACAAAAAATAAATGCCATTACCCAAAAAACAAACCTGGTTGTTTTGCCAGAAATGTTTAGTACTGGATTTAGTATGCGCGCAAAAGAATTAGCCGAAACAATGGATGGCCCAACGGTTACTTGGATGAAAAAAATGGCCGTTAATCATACAATTATTTTAACGGGCAGTATTATTATAGAAGAAAATCAACAATATTTTAATCGATTAATTTGGATGCTGCCCAATGGTAGTTTTGGTTATTACGATAAAAGACATTTGTTTGCTTTTGCTGGCGAAGACAAATACTACACAGCAGGCACAAAAAGACTTATTACCAGTGTAAATGGTTTTAAAATACAATTGCTTGTTTGTTATGATTTGCGTTTTCCTGTATGGACGCGTCAAGCCGATCAAGCAAATCCAGAATACGATATATTAATTGTGGTTGCCAACTGGCCCGCATCAAGAAGCCATGCGTGGAAAACCTTGCTAGCGGCGCGTGCCATTGAAAATCAGTGTTATGTAATTGGCGTAAATAGAGTAGGCGAAGATGGAAATAAAAATTACCATAGTGGCGACAGTACCATCATTGATCCACTAGGAAATATTTTGTTTACACAAGCCGATGAAGCCACTGTGCACAGCATAGCATTACACAAAGAAACCCTAAACGAAATACGTAGCAAATTTCCTTTTGGAAAAGATGCTGATGCTTTTCAAATTATTCAATAATATACACGTGGTAGAACAAAAAATTTATAGTGCTGCAAAAATATTTACAGGTGAGCAAGATCTAGAAAATCATGCTATTGTAGTTTCTAATAATTGTATTGAAGCCATTGTTAGTATCGAATCGTTACATAAAAAAGCAACGGAACATTTTGATATTATTGCACCTGCTTTTATTGATATTCAAATTTACGGTGCACATAAAAAACTACTGTCTGTTTATCCAGAAGCCGATGCCATTTTTAAATTAAACGACTATTGCAAAAATGGTGGCGCATTGCATTTTATGGCAACCGTTGCTACCAATAGTTATGAGGTGATTTTTGCTTGCATAGATGCTATTAAAGATTATTGGCAACAAGGCGGAACAGGATGCTTGGGTTTACACGTAGAAGGACCTTGGATTAATCCGGTTAAAAAAGGGGCGCATTTATCTACTTATATTCATTCGCCTACCAAAGAATCGATTGATGCCTTATTAAATTATGGGAAAGGCGTGATTCAAATAATTACACTGGCGCCAGAAATTTGTGATACATCACTTATTCAATACATTCAATTGCAGGATGTAATTGTATCGGCAGGACATAGCAATGCTAGTTACCAAGAAGCTACAGATGCTTTTAATGCAGGGATTGAAACCGCTACACATTTGTTTAATGCCATGAGTTCGTTTGAGCACCGTGCACCCGGAATGGTGGGCGCTATCTTCAACCATCCTACTGCCATGTGTAGTATTGTACCAGATGGTTACCATGTAAATTTTGAAGCCATAAAAATTGCCAAGAAACAATTGGGCAAGCGCTTATTTGTTATTACAGATGCAGTAACCGAAACCACTACTGGTGCTTATCCGCATCAGTTAGTAGGGGATAAATACGAATCCAATGGCATACTGAGTGGGTCTGCACTTACGATGGCTAAAGCAGTAAAAAATTTGGTGGAAAAAGCTTTCATTCCACTGGATGAAGCATTAAGAATGGCTAGTTTGTATCCTGCTCAAGTCATTAAAAAAGCGGATACGCTTGGTAGCATAAAAGTTGGTATGCCCGCTAATTTGGTTTGTTTAAATAACAACTTATTGGTTGAAAAAACAATTGCCGCAAACTAATATTTTATTGCTTAAACGCATTCCATCCTTGCGCAGTAATATTAAAAGTATTGCCGCCCTTGGTAATTATTTTAGAACCCTCTTCTAGTTCGGTCATGTAGCCAATCACACTAATTTCTTCGTTCAAAGTAATTTTATCGTGGTCTTCTTGTTTGAGGGTAAAAATTAATTCGTAGTCTTCACCGCCATTCAATGCACAAACGGTTGGATCCAATCCAAATTTATACGCAGCTTGACGACTCTCATCCGAAATGGGTAATTTGTCTTCATAAATCCTACAGCCCAAATTACTTTGTTTGCACAAGTGCATTACTTCGCTACTCACACCATCACTCACATCCATCATTGCTGTTGGAACAATATCATTTTGTTCAAAAAAATCAATCACTTCTTTTCTGGCTTCTGGTTTTAATAAACGCCCAACGATATAACTTTCGTTTTCTAAATCGGGTTGCACTTTTGGATTTTCTAAATAAATTCCTTTCTCTCTTTCCATTAAAGTTAATCCTAAAAATGCACCACCTAAATCGCCACTAACACAAATTAAATCGCCTTTTTGTGCAGTACTTCTTTTTACAAATTTATCGGGGGTTACCTCGCCAATAGCGGTTACCGAAATAATAAATCCTTTTTGAGAAGTGGTGGTATCGCCACCTACTAAATCAACACCGTGTTTTTCGCAAGCAATATAAATTCCTTCGTAAAATTCATTGAGTGCTTCAATACTAATTCTATTACTAATTCCAATGCTCACTGTAATTTGTGTTGGTGTGGCATTCATAGCATAAATGTCGCTAAGGTTTACCATCACTGCTTTGTAGCCCAAATGCTTTAGCGGCGTGTACATCAAATCAAAATGAATTCCTTCTAATAAAAGATCGGTACTAATGACTGTTTGTTTGCCAAAATGGTCAATAACAGCAGCGTCGTCGCCCACACCTAATACAGTAGAAACATTGTGAATTTCAAAATTTTTTGTCAGGTGTTCTATCAAACCAAACTCGCCTAAATCGGCTATCTCTGTTCTTTCTTCCATCATATTTTATTATTGGTGTGCAGGAATATTTTTTACTTCTCCGCCGTTTACAATCTCTAATAACTCTTGGTGAATATGTCCGTTGGTGGCAAGTATATGTGGTTGATAAGGCGAATAATGATTGCCTGTAAAATCAGTTACTTTTCCGCCCGCTTCTTCTACCATTAAAAATCCTGCAGCACTATCCCATGCTTGTAATTTATGTTCGTAAAATCCATCAAATCTTCCGGCAGCAACCCAACAAAGATCTATGGCTGCACTTCCTAAACGTCGAACCGGAACACCTTTGCGAATTAGTTTTTCAAAAATTTGTAAAGGACCATTTGGTGCATCTAAATAAGTGTAAGGAAAGCCCGTTACCAAGGCACTTTTAATCACTTCTGTTTTTTTGCTTACATGAATAGTCTTGTCATTGAGTGTAGCACCAAAACCTTTTTCTGCAAAAAATAATTCATTGATAAAAGGATTGTAAACAGCTCCTAAAATCATTTTACCATCTTGTTCAATACCAATACTTACACAACACAGCGGAATGCCACTGGCAAAATTCACGGTGCCATCAATGGGGTCAATGATCCATTTGTAATTTGAATCTTGAATAATTTCGCCCGACTCTTCGCTTAATATATAATGCGACGGATAGTTTTGCCTAATCACTTCAAAAATGGCTTTTTCAGAAGCGTGGTCGGCCTCGGTAACCAAATTATTAATGCCTTCTTTGTTGGTTATTTCAAAGGTTCCATTGAAATAACTTTGCATAACTGCAGCCCCTGTTTGTACTGCTTTGAGTAGTGTTTGTTTTAACATGCCGCAAAAGTACCGCCGATTATTAGGATTTTAAAAGATTTTAGGGGTAAATAAGCATCTTTGTGGTGCTAGAACTTTATTTTCTTAACCGCTAGTTAGTTATTCTTGGAATTATCCATCATTATAGTCAATTACAATGTGCCCCTTTTTTTAGAGCAATGCCTATGCAGTGTTCGGGATGCAATGGGTAATATTCAAGCAGAGGTGATAGTGGTAGACAATCATTCTTCGAATCAATCCCTTGCGTATTTACAGCCGCTTTTTCCTTGGGTACAATTTATTGCTAATACCGAGAACATAGGATTTGCCAAGGCTAATAACCAGGCAGTGGCCATTGCAAAGGGCGAATATTGTTTGTTTCTAAACCCTGATACCCTTATTGCCGAGGACTGTTTTGATCAATGCCTTGAATTTTTAAGGGCGCATCCCAACGCCGGCGGTTTAGGAATTAGAATGATTGATGGGTCAGGACAGTTTTTACCCGAAAGCAAGCGGGCTTTTCCTTCGGCTATTACTGCTTTTTATAAATTAGTTGGATTAAGCGCCCTTTTTCCAAAGTCTCGACTATTTAACAAATACAGCTTGGGCTATTTAAGCCCTAATGAAAATCAGGTGGTGGATGTTTTAGCGGGGGCATTTTTTATGGTCAGTAGCAGGATTTTGGCTACCGTTGGCAGTTTCGACGAGCGGTTTTTTATGTATGCCGAAGACATAGACCTTAGTTACCGTATTCAACAAGCGGGTTTTACCAATTATTATTTTTCTGGTTCCACTATCATTCATTTTAAAGGAGAAAGTACCCGAAAAGGAAGCCTTAACTATGTGCTATTGTTTTATAATGCCATGCGCGTTTTTGTAATAAAAAATTACAAGGGTAAATCTGCTAGGGTTTTTTCGTTTTTTATTCAAATTGCTATTGTTTTTAGGGGATTATTTTCATTCGTAACCCAATTAATAAAACGCTTATCCCACCATATTTTTTCTGGATTAACGCCTCAAAAAGGCCAGCCGCAGGAGGTTTTAGCCGTTGCAAACCATTTGGAATTTGAAGAATTGAGCCGTTTTTTAACTACTGCAGGAGTTAGAGTGGCTAGTTTTAAACAGGTTTTACCAAACACGCCTCCTTCCTCTAAAATTCAGCCAAATACCACCCTAATTTTTTGTCAAGGACCTGGTTTTTCATGGAAACAGGTAATCAATCAAACCGAGAATTGGCGCAACAATACCCTTTCGCTTCGATTTCATGCAAAAAACAGTCGGTCTATTATTGGCAGCGATTCTAAGGAAACCAGCGGAGAGGCGGTAGCAAATACAGGAACATTTTAGTAAAATATCGCCGCCACCTGTCTAATAGCAATCATTTTTTAGCCGTTTTGCTTTAGCTTCGTATATAGTTACCAAATAACGGCTTTTAAACGATGGCAATTCTAGATATTAAGCTTCCGAATTCAATTCTCAAAGCACTACGTCTGCCACAGAATAATCCTAGAAGGCAACAACTAAAGGTTTTAAAGAAATTATTGCGCAAAGCAAAGTTTACAGAATTTGGTCAAGCCTATCATTTCGACGATATTTTATCGAGTAAACACTTAGGAAAAAAGTTTCAAGAATTAGTACCTACTTATAATTACAATAAAATTTACAACGAGTGGTGGCATAAAACCCTCGAAGGCAAATCAGATATTTGTTGGCCAGGGAAAATTAAATTCTTTGCGCTAAGCAGCGGCACTAGTGAATCTGCAAGCAAGTTTATTCCTATCACCAACGACCTATTGCGTGGGAATAAAATTGTAATGATCAAACAATTGCTCACGCTAAGAAATTACGAAGACATACCTTATGGCGCACTTGGTCGCGGCTGGCTTACCCTTGGCGGAAGTACCGATTTGCAAAAAGGACCCGGCTATTATTCTGGAGACCTTAGTGGTATTACACAAAAGAAAGTACCTTTTTGGTTTCAGCCATTTTATAAACCAGGCAAAAAAATAGCCAAGCAAAAAGATTGGAATAAAAAATTAGAAGAAATTGTAGACAAAGCACCGGAATGGGATATTAGTATGTTGGTAGGTGTACCTGCCTGGATTCAAATGTGTGTAGAGATGGTGATTGAACGTTACAAGCTTAATAATATCCACGATATGTGGCCCAATCTCGCCTTCTTTGGACATGGTGGGGTTAGTTTTGAGCCTTATAAAAAAGGATTTGAAAAATTATTGGGTAAGCCCATTACCTATATTGAAACCTATTTGGCAAGTGAAGGTTTTATTGCTTACCAAGATAGGCAGTATGCAGAGGGTATGAAGCTTGTAACTAATGAACATATTTTTTTAGAGTTCGTACCTTTTGATGAAAATAATTTTGATGCCAATGGCGAAATGGTAAACAATCCAGAAGCCCTAATGATTCACGAAGTAGAAGAAGGAAAAGATTATGCCTTATTAATTAGTACTGCTGCAGGAACCTGGCGATACCTAATTGGCGATACCGTAAAGTTTGTAGATAAAGAACGTTGTGAAATTATCATCACCGGCAGAACCAAGCATTTTTTAAGTTTAGTAGGAGAGCATTTAAGCGTAGACAATATGAACAAAGCCATTCAATTGGTGAGTGAAGAAATGAATATTAGTATTCCTGAGTTTACGGTTGCTGGCGTTCCTTATGGCAATTTTTTTGCGCACCATTGGTTTGTTGCATGTAACGATGCGGTTAACAAAGAGCTGCTAGCTAAAAAAATTGACCAACACCTTTGCGCACTCAACGACGACTATGCAATAGAAAGAAAGTCTGCTTTAAAAGAAGTAATACTAGATGTGTTGAGCGAAAAAGAATTCATGAACTTTATGACGGCAAAGGGCAAAATAGGTGGACAACATAAATTTCCAAGGGTACTTAAAGGAAGCATGTTACAAGACTGGCAAAAATTTTTAAAGGGCGAAACGATACAAGTACAATAATTCATTCAGACTATATAATCTATGGTAGCAGCCCTCATTAAAGGATTGTTTTTGGGAATACTTTTAGCTATTTCAGTGGGTCCTGTAATCTTTGCCATCATCAAACAAAGCATTAATTATGGGCACAAAGCAGGCTATGTTTTTGTAGCAGGCGTTTCATTGAGTGATATTACGCTATTGGTGGTTTGTTTGTAATTTTTTTACCTCTTTTTTTCAAGCAGTTATTAAACACCAAGAAATTATTGCCCTTGCAGGAAGTGTGTTTTTAATTAGCGCGGGGATATATACTTTGTTTTTTAAAAAGTCTGCAATAGAAACAGAGACCCTTGTTCAAAAGCAAGCATTTCGTAATCGCGATTGGGCTGGTGCATTTTTTTCAGGCTATTTTATGAACATGCTAAATCCTAGTGTATTTATTTTTTGGTTTGCCTGGAGCGCTGCAATACAAGCAGATGCAGCCTCTTATATAAACCCGCTACAGTATAGAATGATTGTTTTTGGAACCTGTTTGGTTTTTGTATTGCTAACAGATTTATTAAAAGTAACATTGGCTGGAAAGTTAAGGCCAAAACTCACCGCAAAAAACCTAAGCTTTATCAATAAATTGTCTGGTGTTATTTTAATTGGATTTGGCGTAGCCCTTATTTGGGGGATCTTACAATTTGGACACCAATTAAAATAGGTTTATCGAATATTTGTTGCAAAGACCGTTTCCATCAAGTATCTTTCTACTAATGAAATTAACTGTACTAATTGTTTTTTGTTGTTTATCTCTTGGTGTATCGGCACAAAAAGATTTATTACTACTAAAGCACAAAGCCCAATCTGTTCAAACCTGGACGAGTGGCAGTTATATTTTATTTCAATTTAGCAGCAAACAATGGATAGAGGGAATCATTAAATCCATTAAAAATGATTCTTTGTTGATTGACCAGATTCAGGTGCGGCAAGTTAGTAATCAATTTGGTTATCCCACACTTGATACGGTTCATTTTGGTTTACTAAAATTACACATCAACGAAGTGTATGCTTTACCCCAAAAAAGTTTTCACACCAATATGCTCAATAACGGTACGCTATTTGAAATGGGCAGTGCTGCTTATTTTTTTTTAAACATCGTAAATAGTTCGGTAAAAAATGAGGCTATTTTAGGACCCAATAATTTACCGAAACTAGGTATAGCGGTTGGTGGTTTTATGCTAGGAAAACTTTTACAAAGTACACATAAAAACATTATTCAAATAGGTCCAAAATACACGCTCTCAACTATTAAATAATTTACAAGCTATCTGCGAAAATTTTATAATAACATGATTAAAAACCTTTGGCGCTGGATAAAAAAAATCACTGTTTGGCTATTTGTTTCTTCTTTTATATACCTGCTCATTTGCAAGTGGGTAATGCCGCCAATTACCATTACACAAATTGACAATAGTTTTAGTTATGGTTTACACAGAGACTATGTATCTGGAAATAAAATTAGCCGAAACGCAAAGCTGGCGGCCATTGCAAGCGAAGACCAAGCTTTTCCAGACCATATTGGTTTTGATTGGGATGCGATTGAAAAAAGCCTGAAACCTAAGAAGGGTAAAAAGCAAAAATTACCTCTTGGAGCAGCAGCTAGTACCATCACACAACAAACTGCAAAGAATATTTTTCTATGGCAGGGTGGTGGCATTATGAAATACATCCGAAAAATTCCGGAAGCCTATTTTACACTAATGATTGAATTGGTTTGGGGTAAAAAAAGAATCTTAGAGGTTTACCTTAATACCATTGAAATGGGGCCAGGGGTTTTTGGAATTGAAGCAGCTGCGCAAAAATATTTTGGTAAATCTGCTAGTCAATTAAGCAGGCAAGAAGCCGCCATGATAATTGCTTGCTTACCGAATCCTAAAAAGTTTTCGGTAAAACCAATGAGCAATAGAGTGAGTTGGCGGTACCCTCAAATATTACAACAAATGCACAATATTGAAGACGATTCAGATATTGAATTATTGATTAAATAAGGCCTCTACAGCAACAATTGCTGTTGCTAATCTTTCTTGATAATTACCACTCACGGTTATCCAAGGAACCGATTGGTTAATAAGTAAGTCTTTGTAAATCTGAAATAATTCTTTTCGAGGTCCTTCTTCAGGATATTCTCGCAATGCATCTTGTACCCAAGGAATATCTGCAGCGCATAAAATATACAAATCGTATGGTCGGGTACTAATTTGGTCTAAAATAAAATGGTGGCATTTTTCAAACACATATTCGCACCAAACCTTCAGCACATACATATCGGTATCAATAAACAAGGCTTTATTTTCAGTAGCGGCTAATTCGGCCGTGCTGCGATCTTCGAGTAAGAGTTGGTTTTTTGCAATGACCAACAAATCATCGTAGGTATAGACTGTACCATTTTTTGTAAGATATTCTCTAGCATATTCCGGACACCACTGCGTTTGAAAATGTGCCGCCAATTCTTTACATAGCGTGCTTTTTCCAGTAGATTCTGGACCAATAATTACCACTTTTTTTACTGCCATTATTTGTTTGCTTTTTTTTGCCAAGCTATTAATCCAGCAACGGCTAAAACCAATAATACCAAAAACTGAACACTTGTAAAAACATATCCCTTAATAAAATATAATGGAATAGACGCCACATTGGTAGCAATCCACCAGATCCAACTTTCTACTTTTTTTCTAGCCATTAACCACATGCCCGTATAAGCGGTTGCGCTTGCAAAAGCATCGGCCCAAGGAATAGCTTCTGGCGCAAATGATTTTTTTAATCCGGTTAAGGAAAAATAAATTACCAAATAAAAAACAGCAAAAAACGCCAACTGCTGCATCCACTCTTTTTTGTTGCTATAGGTAATTGCTAAAGAGGGCTTGAGTTGCGTATTGTCTTTTTTAGCCCACAACAACCAACCATAAATACTCATTACCGTATAATAAAAATTCACACTTGCCTCGCCCAATAAGTTTCCTTTTATGCTGATATAGATATAAATGATAGTGTTGATTAAACCAACAGGATATACTAAAATATTTTCTTTACGGCTAAACCAAACACTGCCAATTCCTGCAAACACCGCAATAAATTCAAGTGGGCCTGTTTGCAATAAACCAGTTACTAGTTGCTGAAAAAATTGGGTTGCCGTCATAAGGATGTTTACGCAAATTACTGATTCGTCTTTTAATAATGGATAACGTATGCTAATTGCTAAAAAAATAAATAGCGCCGTCGTTAAAATGTAAGGTGTTTATTAATCGCTTTTGCTCTTGAATAAATGGTATATCAATTAAATCTGGATTCTCACCATCATTAAACCAAACAACTATTAATTGCGGCTCTTGTAATAATTTTTTTTGTTCTGTTACTATTTCTTTGTGGGGCAAGGGCAGCGCTTGTAAGCCTGTTAAATAATACAAGCCATCATTTGCATCGGAATAAATTGGTTGATTAAAAAGAACTTTGTGTTCTTTAATATATTTCGCCAATGGCGATGCCCTCCAATGCGCTTCGGCATAGCCTGGAATTCCTGCGTCTGCAATACCTTCCCAGTTTTCGGCATTTTGTTGGTACTGAAAAAACATGGTTGCGGCATAAACAAAAAAGAGTAAAACAACTATGCCCGTTTTTTGCAATTTGGTTTTTTGTTTAATAAAACGCAGTATCCAAAAACTTCCCACCAAAATAAAAGGAATATATATTGGCGATAACAATCGACTACTTAAAGTTTCGAATCTTGAAATACTAGCTGCCGCAATAATAAACACTGCATACACTACAAAAAACAAAGCCAACACGGTTTCGTTACGGTGATAAAATTGTTGTTGCAATATTCGATACACCACCACTATTGTTGCCACCAATAATATTATTAAAAAAATAATCGCCCCAATTAATGGACGGTTGTTTAAAAAAGGTAACCAAGAACCCATAACAGTTCCTATATCTAATAAATTATCTGTAATGGTTCGCAAGGCTTTTTCTCTCAAACCCGCCATAGAGCCTGCTGCATAATGATTGTGTACTAAATTCCAAACAACTAACGAAATACTAACCAATACAAACAAAAAAAGATGTTTGATTTTTTTTACAACACCAATAGCTCCATCAAATAAAATTAATGCTGCGCCAGTTGCAACAATTGTAATGCCCGCAAAACGTGTAACAAAAGCAAATGCAGCAATTATAGCAAACACCATCAAAGAAATAATATCGTGCCTTTTGCCATACCAACGCCAAACAAGCATAAACAATAAGACTAAAAAAACAAACCAAGTTTCCGACCAGAGCATTTCATACACATCCCACAAACAGGGGCTAGTAGCTAATATACTAAGTACCGCCAAACGATACCATCTTGCATTGTTTTCAAACCCCTGCATTAAAACACTACTCATTAAAATAACGCCCACATATAAAACACTGTTTAATATAGGCGCTATAGTTATAGGGCTGCTATGAAAAATACTAGAAAAAATTGCTAGAAAAAAAGGGTAGCCTGCCGGAAAATCAACAAGGGGTAAATTATTAAAATCAACTAAAGCGCCTTTTGCCTGAAGGTTAATGGCGGCGCTACTATAGGCAATAGAATCTGGCGATAAGCCAATGCCACTAAATTTGGTTAAATAATAAATTGTAAAAAGAGCAGACGCAGACGCAAGTATCGCATCCCAATGTTGGGCAAGTAAGTAAGATGCGGTTTTTTTCATTTTTTGGTTGGCATATTATTCCGCTTCGGCAACTACTTCTGTTACTTCTGGAATCATGCGCTTCATCATTCCTTCAATACCAGCTTTTAGCGTAATCATTGAAGAAGGACAACCACTGCAACTACCTTGTAGCATTAGGTTTACTACGCCGTCGTTATAGCTTTTAAACTGAATAGCACCCCCGTCCATTTCAACGGCTGGTTTTACATAGTTCTCCAATAATTCTTTCACACGTTTTACAATATCATCGTCATCGGCACTAACAATATTGGTTGCTTCTTGTTTTACTTTGGCAACCTCTTCGTCATTAACCACTACGCCACCATTTTCTAGATACTCTTTCAAAAACGTTTTAACTGGTGCAATAATATCTTGCCAGTCTTCTGTGTCGGAACTTTTGGTTAGGGTAATAAAATTACTAGCAATAAACACGCTTTTTATAAAAGGAAAGCTAAATAGTTCTTTTGCTAATGGAGAAGGCCCAGCCAAGGTTTCGTCTGCAAAATCAATGCTTTTTCCAGGATACAACAGCTTGTTTGCAACAAACTTCATGGTTTCTGGGTTGGGCGTCATTTCGGTGTAAATACTAATAATTGGGTTGCCTGTTTTAATCATAATCTTGTTTTTTAACCAATTTATTGGCTTTTGCCAGCTAAATTACTCGGGCAAATTTAAACAAAAGCAGTCAGGGATGGTTCATTCAAAACAATAGAAGTGACCACTATGCCATAATTTTCGGATATCGAAAATCTATCTAACCGTTTATAGACGTTTAATTTGCGGCCGAGTCAATATTTCAACCGGTTTTACATTCTATGCCTATCCTACTGAGTCTTCGATTGGTTTACCACTGCACAAGAAACCATTCACTCTATTATAAGAGTAGAATCAAAAAAACAATTATTACAATACTATTCTCAACTTCGCATAATTCAACATGATCTTCTTTTCGCCGTTTAATTCAAACTGAATGGTAGCAATTGGATTGTGTGCAGAACCCTCAATTTTTCCAACAATTCCAAATCCAAATTTTTGGTGTTCTACTTTTTGACCAGCTTGTAAACCACTTGTATCACTAGCAACAAAATCTGCTCCGGCTTGGTGTGCTACTACTTTTGTAGAAGGAGGAACTATGGGTAAATATTCTGGTTTTGTAGTTGTTGGTTTTTTTGCAGGAGGTGCACCATATTTTTTTTCTGCTGATGCTGCTGAATTACCAAAACCCGAATTATTTTGCATACGTTGAATACCGCTACCCCATTGGCTTCCAGAATTATTTCTAGCACCGCCACCAGCATAGGTTTTGTCTATATAGTCTGCCGGCATTTCATCAATAAATCGGCTGGGTTCGTTTTGCACTAGCTGACCAAAACGATAGCGCGAGTTGGCATAAGTTAACCACAAATGTTGTTTGGCCCTTGTGATGGCCACATAAAACAATCGGCGTTCTTCTTCTAACTCTTCGCGGGTATTAATGCTCATGGCATTGGGGAATAATGTTTCTTCTATTCCTCCAACAAATACACAACTAAACTCTAAACCTTTTGCAGCATGAATGGTCATTAGTTTTACCACATCTGTTTCTGCTTTGTTGTCGTCTGCATCAGTTACCAAACTAATTTGTTGTAAATAAGATCCAAGGCTTTTATCACCTAATTCTCCATCGTCATTACTAGGGCTTTCGGTCCACTCTTTTATGGAGTTAAGTATCTCTTGAATATTCTCGTAACGCGCCAAACCTTCGGTGGTTTTATCGCTAAATAATTCTTTTACAATATTGGTGTGCTTACCAACTTGAATAGCTAAATCGTAGGCGTTTTTTTCTTTCTGAAGCGTTTGAAAATAACGAATCATTGTTACAAAATTCTGTAACGCTTCTAGTGTGCCGCCTTTAAAACCAAACTCGCCTGCACGCGCCACTACATCAAACATCGACAGCTCATTTTCGTTGGCCGCAATCACTAATTTTTCAATAGATGTTTTACCAATTCCGCGTGCTGGATAATTAATAATTCTTTTTAATCCTTCTTCGTCTTGGGTGTTTACAATAACGCGCAAATAAGCTAAAAAATCTTTAATTTCTTTGCGCTGATAAAAACTTGTTCCACCATAAATTCTATAAGCAATTCCCATTCTGCGCAAGCTTTCTTCATAAGCCCTACTCTGCGCATTGGTGCGATATAAAATGGCAAAATCTTGGTTATAAAAATGGTTGCGTAATTTTTGTTCTTGAATGGTATCTGCCACAAATTTTCCTTCGTCATTATCGGTCATGGTGCGCACCAATCGAATCTTTTCTCCTTCATTATTATCTGTCCATAAATTCTTTGGAATCTGTCCTTGGTTTACTTTAATCACTTCGTTGGCAACATGAATAATATTTTTACTACTTCGATAATTTTGTTCGAGTTTAACAATTTTTACATCGTCGTAATCTTTTTGAAATTGTAAAATATTTTCAATGGTTGCTCCCCTAAAACTATAAATACTTTGTGCGTCGTCTCCTACCACACAAATGTTTTCGTGCACCGCTGCCAAGAGTTTTGAAATTTCATACTGCACTGGATTGGTATCTTGGTACTCATCAATTAGTATGTACTTAAACTTGTGTTGGTATTTGTGTAATGCTTCTGGAAAACTATTTAAGAGTTCGTGCATCTTTAACAACAGATCATCAAAATCCATCGCACCATTCTTAAAACATCGATTAGTATAGGCTAAATAAATCTGTGCCATTGCTTGTCTGTTGGCCCGCATATCTTCTTGTTGAACATAATAATCCACCGCATATGCTCCAGGACCCATCAGTGCATTTTTTGCCTGAGAAATTCTATTGCCTACTACATTGGCTTTGTAGTGTTTATCGTCGAGGTTTAATTCGTTTACTACGGTTTTTATAACAGAGCGGCTATCATCGGTGTCATAAATGGTAAAGTTTCTAGGATAACCCAACCGATGAGCTTCTGCGCGTAAAATTCTTGCAAATACACTGTGGAATGTACCAATATATAGGTTGCGCGCCTCTGAATTACCCAGAATCTTTTCAATTCTTTCCTTCATTTCTGCCGCCGCCTTATTGGTAAAAGTGAGCGCCAATATATTAAAAGCATCCACCCCATTGGCCATTAAATGCGCAATTCTGGTGGTTAAAACCTTTGTTTTTCCGCTTCCCGCGCCTGCCACAATCATAATTGGCCCGGTTATATGGATCACTGCTTCGTGTTGTGGCTCATTCAATCCCTTAAGATACTCCTGCATGGGTGCAAGATAAACAGATGCGTTGTTGAAAATTAAAACGTGGAAAACAATTGTGCAAACTTCTCATAAATCGTTAAAGCTTAACAAGTCAAGCCGCCTTGGTGCCAAAACCTCGGTCATACAGATAAATTTATAATGCCTTTCTTTAGTAACTTGGCTAAATATAAATCTATCCGCCATGAGCTATCTACAAAACCTTCGCACCAAACTGGTTATTTTAGTATTGATTTTGCTTGGTTGCGCCCTTCAAACAATTGCACAACCATTTAGTAATCGGTATTTCGGTGCAATGGAATACAGAATGATTGGGCCACACAGAGGCGGCAGAACCGTTGGTGCTGTTGGCGTTCCATCGCAACCAAGTGTTTTTTATATTGGCGTAAACAATGGTGGTGTTTGGAAAACCAATGACTACGGCCGAGTATGGAAGCCGATTTTCGATAAAATGAATACCGGTTCTGTTGGAGATATTGCTGTTTCGGAATCGAACCCAAATATTGTTTTTGTAGGATGTGGCGAAGGCATTCAAAGACCCGATTTGTCTGTGGGAGATGGGGTTTATAAATCATCTGATGCGGGAAAAACCTGGACCAATATGGGTTTAAAAGACGGACAGCAAATTGGCGATATTATTATTGATCCCAAAAATGAAAACCGTGTTTTTGTGGCCGTACTAGGGCATCCTTATGGACCCAATACCGAGCGAGGTGTTTATAGAAGTTTAGACGGTGGAAAAAACTGGGAGCGTATTTTATATAAAGACGAAAACACAGGCGCTATTCAAGTAAGTTTTGATCCTAATAATTCGAATATTTTATATGCCGATTTATGGGCTGGCCGACAAGGTCCTTGGGAAAACGGTGCTTGGAACGGAACCGAATCTGGTTTATACAAATCAATTGACGGCGGAAATACTTGGAAAAAATTAACCAAGGGATTACCCACACCCGCCGAAGGTTTAGGACGCATTGGTTTTGATATTGCGCCAACCAATAGTAAACGCATATACGCTACCGTAGATGCAGGCGATAAAGGCGGCATTTATAGAAGCGATGATGCAGGCGATTCTTGGATCAATATCAATCCCGACGGACGTTTTTGGGGAAGAGGTAGTGATTTTGCAGAAGTACGTGTAGATCCTAAAAATGCAGAAATAGTTTACACCGCCAATGTGGTTACTTGGAAATCGGTGGATGGTGCAAAAACCTTTACCGGATTTAGAGGAGCGCCAGGCGGAGATGATTATCACCGTATTTGGATTAACCCGAACGATACAAAAATTATGTTGATAGCCCTTGATCAGGGTGGAATTGTTACCGTGAATGGCGGAGAAACTTTTTCGTCGTGGTATAACCAACCAACCGCACAATTTTACCATGTAAATACCGACAATGCATTTCCGTATAATGTTTACGGAGGGCAGCAAGAAAGTGGTTCGGCTAGTGTGTCATCTCGAGGAAATGACGGACAAATTTCTTTGCGCGAATGGCATCCGGTGGGTGTAGAAGAGTACGGCTATATTGCCCCAGATCCACTTGATCCTAATATTATTTACGGCGGAAAAATTACCAAGTACGATAAAAGAACTGGTCAGGTACAAAACATAGCACCCGAAGCTGTTCGATCTGGCAAATACCGTTTTATAAGAACTGCTCCGGTATTGTTTTCTCCTATCGATCCTAAAACATTGTATTATGCAGGAAACGTATTGTTTAAAACCAGGGATGGTGGAAATAGTTGGGAAACCATTAGCCCCGATTTAACCAGAGAGTCTTGGGATATACCAGCCAGCGTTGGTATCTATACAACAGATGATTTAAAGAAAATGCCACGTCGTGGAGTGATTTATACTGTCGCTCCTTCGTTTAAAGACATCAATACTATTTGGGCCGGAACCGACGATGGTTATATTCAAGTAACGCACGATGGCGGAAAAACTTGGACAAACGTAACACCTCCTGCCATTAGTTCTTGGAGCAAAGTATCACTAATGGAAGCGAGTCATACCGACGTAAACACAGCCTATGCAGCGGTGAACCGAATTCGTTGCGACGATATGCATCCTTATGCTTACAAAACCACAAACGGTGGAAAAACCTGGCAGTTAATAACCAAAGGCCTTCCAGAAAACGAACCAATTAATGTGGTGAGAGAAGACCCTATTCGAAAGGGCTTATTATTTGCAGGGTCTGAAAATGCGGTGTATGTATCTTTTGATGATGGCGAAAACTGGCAGTCATTACGTTTAAATATGCCGCCAACTTCTATTCGTGATTTAGTCATTAAAGACGACGACTTAGTATTAGGAACGCATGGCCGCGGATTTTGGATTTTAGATGATATTACGCCATTGCGCCAAATCAACAAAAACCTTGCAGCAGAAAAAGCTATTTTATTCAAACCACAACAAGCATTACGTGTACGTTGGAATATGAATACCGATACACCAATGCCGCAAGAAGAACCAGCCGGACAAAATCCACCCGACGGCGCGGTTCTTGATTATTATTTAGCAGACAATGTTTCAAGCGAAGTACGTTTAGAAATTTTAGATGCTACCGGAAAATCGCTACGCAAATTTAGTAGCCTCGACAAGCCTTATAAAATTCCCGAACTAAATATTCCACTGTATTGGATTCGTCCACAACAAATATTATCTGCTGCGGCAGGAGCACATCGTTTTTTATGGGATATGCATTACAAACCAATTGACGAACCAGTGTCTTTTCCAATGACAGCGATTTATGAAAACACCGCACCAGAAAAAAATGCACCCTGGGTTTTGCCTGGAAATTATACTGCGAAACTTACCGTGAATGGAAAATCTACTTCTCAAACATTTAGCATTAAAATGGATCCGCGTGTAAAAAATAGCATGGCTGATTTACAAAAACAACACGCGCTTTCAATGGATTGTTATGAAGGTCGATTAACCGCACGCGAAAGTATGGAAGCTATTACTGCAGCAAGAAAAATGTTGCAAGATAAAATAGAAAAAGCGGGTGCTAATGCATCCGATTTAAAGGCTTTAGAACAAGAAGTAGCAGCATTAGATGGCGCGCGCAGAAGCAGAAGAGCGGCCGCAGAATCAAGTGCTAGTTTTGGATCGGTAGAAGCAAGTTTTGCAGGATTATTTGGTAATGTACACCATACCGAAATGACGCCAACAACACAAACAACCAATGCTATTAAACAAACAAAAGATCAACTAGTATTGCTTATAAATAAATGGACAGCGCTTAAAAATAAAATTAGTGCAGCCGTAAAATAATTAACCCAATTAACATTTGTTTGCCATGATAAAATTTAAAAATCCGTTGCGCTTTATTTTATTTTTTTTAGTAATAATTATTAGCAGCAACTCGTTTGCACAATTATCTGTATCGCCTGTGTTCTCTAACAATATGGTATTACAGAGAAATAAACCAGTGGTTATTTGGGGTAAAGAAAAACCTGGTGCAACAGTAACGGTTAGTTTTGATACACAAAAAAAATCAACGGTTACGGCCGAAAATGGTGTTTGGAAAATTTGGTTAAAACCCTTGCAAGTTTCTACTATTAATAAAGACCTTACTATTAATGCTAGTACTACCCTTGTTTTTACAAATGTATTAGTGGGTGATGTTTGGCTATGTTCTGGTCAATCAAATATGGAGTATCCATTAGACCGTGTTTCTAAAAGATACAAGGCGGGAAACAAAGGAACCGATGAGGGCCTGATAGAAATGGAAAACAAAAACAGGTTGCCCATTATTCGATATATCAATGTTGATAGAAACCTAAAAAAACAACCCGAATTACCTTCCATAGGATGGATTAATGGAAACGATTCTGGGGTTAAATTAGTTACCGCAATTGGCTACTTTTTTGCAAAAGAAATTGCAGAAAAAACCGGTATTCCTATTGGCATAATTTCATCTTCTTGGGGTGGCACTAGAATTGAACCTTGGATTCCCGATTGGGCTTACCAACAATCTCCAATATTTAAAGATTCTGCGCAAACACCCGATTTTAAAATTGATGGCGTGCATCCTGGACAAATGTTTAATGCCATGATTAAACCAATGTTGCCGCTTGCTATAAAAGGAATTTTATGGTACCAAGGCGAATCTGATTTAATCATTCACGATCATGCAACCTACGCAGCAAAATTTAGTTTATTAACCAACACCTGGCGTGGCCTTTTTAATGACAAAAAAATACCCATGTATTATGTACAACTAGCACCACATCTTTATACAAAACGCAAAGACCTTTTGGCGCATACAGCACAATCATTACCTGAATTTTGGGAGGTTCAAACTAGTTCCTTAAGTATTAAAAACTCGGGGATGGTAGTAACCACCGACCTAGTAACAGATTTGGGTGATATTCATCCGCCATACAAATGGATTGTTGCACACCGATTGGTAAGCCTAGCCATGGCAAAACTTTATGGCGAAAAGCAAACAGAATTTTCAGGACCAAAATACGCATCAATGAAAATTAATAAAGGAAGCATTGCGCTATCATTTACGCACGCCACATCTGGATTAACTATTAAAGATGCTACCGACTTAAGTTGGTTTTCTATTGCAGGAGCCGATGGAAATTTTGTGCCTGCCTCCGCAAAAATAAATGGTAAAAAAATTATTGTTTCAGCACCCACTGTATTAGCACCAACACAGGTTCGATTTGCCTGGGACGAAACCGCACAACCTAATTTATTTAACAACGCGGGCTTGCCAGCAATACCATTTAGAACGAATCAATAATGGGCCAATTATTTCATGGCGGCTAGTTCTTTTTGTAGGCGAAACATTTCGTCTCTTAATATAGCGGCTTCTATAAAATCTAAATCGCGCGCTGCTTTTTCCATTTCTTTTTTAGTGGATTGAATGGCTTTTTCTACCTGAGGAATGGTTTGATAATTAGTTTGTTCTTCGGCTATTTTAGACGCAACAATTTGCGACTCTCTTTGCAATGCATAAGGGTTTGACGGATCGTATCCTTTAATATCTAACACCGATCCTTGCGCAAATATTTGTTCTTTACTTTTTATAATGGTTGTTGGTATAATATTGTTGGCTATGTTAAATGCAATTTGTTTTTCTCTGCGACGAAGTGTTTCATCCATGGTGCGTTGCATACTCATGGTTACTTTATCGGCATAAAAAATAACAAACCCATCAACATTTCTTGCCGCACGTCCGGCAGTTTGTGTAAGTGATTTTTCATTGCGCAAAAATCCTTCTTTGTCTGCATCTAAAATAGCCACCAATGATACTTCGGGAAGGTCTAACCCTTCTCTTAATAAATTCACACCCACCAATACATCAATTTCTCCCAAACGCAACATCCGTAGTATTTCTATGCGCTCAAGCGTATCCACATCGCTGTGAATATATTTCGATTTAATATTAATTCGGCCCAAGTATTTATCCATCTCTTCGGCCATTCTTTTAGTAAGTGTGGTAACCAAAATTCGATCGCCTTTTTTTACCGTTCTATCAATCTCGTCTAATAAATCATCTATCTGATTTACACTTGGTCTTATTTGAATTGGCGGGTCTAATAATCCGGTAGGACGAACCACTTGTTCAACTACTACGCCACCTGTTTTTTCTAATTCATAATCGCTGGGTGTAGCACTAACAAAAACAGTTTGTCCAGTAATGCTTTCAAATTCGTGAAAATTTAGCGGGCGGTTATCTATGGCACTCGGCAAGCGAAAACCATATTCAACCAATACTAATTTTCTACTTCTATCTCCACCATACATACCAGCAATTTGTGGAATCGTTTGGTGACTTTCATCAACCACCAATAAAAAATCTTTCGGAAAATAATCGAGTAAACAGAAGGGGCGAGTACCTGGTTTTCGTCGATCAAAAAATCTAGAATAGTTTTCAATACCACTACAATATCCCAATTCGCGAATCATTTCAATATCGTATTCTACTCTTTCTTTTATGCGTTGCGCTTCTACAAATTTTCCTGTGCTTTTAAAATATGCTACCTGCGCCATCATCTCGTCTTGAATTTCGTGCATGACTTGCAAAATCATGTCTTTAGGGGCCAAATAAAGTGTTGCAGGAAAAATAGCCGCCGAATCCATCAAACCAATGCGCTTACTTGTTTCGGTTTCAATGCTTTCAATTTCTTCTATTTCATCGCCAAAAAAAGTTACGCGATAACCAAAATCAACATAGGGTAAATTAATGTCAACAGTATCGCCTTTTACACGAAAAGTTCCCCTGCTAAAATCGCCTTGAGAGCGGTTGTACAAAGAGTTTACCAATGCGTGCAAAAATCCTTGGCGCGATAAAACTTGGCCTTTTTCTATTCTGATAATTCCGTTCTCGTATTCGGTAGGGTTACCCATTCCATAAATACAACTCACGCTCGCTACCACAATAATATCTCTTCGACCACTAAGCAATTGGGTGGTTGCTTGTAATCGAAGTTTGTCTAACTCTTCGTTGATGCTTAAATCTTTTTCAATGTAGGTGCCAGTGACGGGCATATATGCTTCGGGCTGATAGTAGTCGTAATAACTTACAAAATAACCCACAGCATTCTCCGGAAAAAACTGTTTAAACTCGCCATACAATTGCGCCACCAATGTTTTGTTATGCGTTAATACAAGGGTAGGACGTTGGGTGTTTTGAATAAGGTTGGCAATAGTAAATGTTTTGCCACTACCCGTTACGCCCAATAGTGTTTGGTATTGCTCTCCATTATTTACAGCCTCTGTTAACTGCGCAATGGCAGAAGGTTGGTCGCCGGCGGGTAAATAAGGTGCATGGAGTTGAAAGGGCATGGGGCTAATTAGTGCTCAAAGTTAAAAAGATTAACCCTTATAGTTTAACGATATTATAAATGTCTACCATGGGCGAAAAATATTGCCCATTCGATTTTTGACCAGATATTTTAAAAACCAGGTCAAGGCCTTTTACAACCCTTCCAAAAGCAGCATAGCCCAAACGATCTTCGCAGTTTTCGCCGCCAACATCTAATCCGGGTTGGTTGCCAATCACAATAAAAAATTCTGTGCCTGCGGTGCCCGGTGCGGCCCTTGCCAAAGAGATGGTTCCTTCGGTATGAAGTATTTTTGTTTGTTGGGTGCTTTCGTGGTCAATGCCTTTTACGCTTACTGCTTTTTTATAATTGGTTTTCCAAATGCCCCCTTGAATTAATTCGGTTTTGGGTGCATTTGACGGTTGATTTTCCATATTCAATACCCTATAAAAACTACTATTATTATAAAAACCCGAATCGATATAACTTAAAAAAGCGGCCACTGTTTTGGGCGCTTGTTTGGGATACAACTCCAATTCAATATCGCCATATTTTGTTTGAATAGCAATATGCGGATTGGTATAATGGGGCCTAGGTGCACAGCTGCATAAAAACAAAAAAAGTATTGGAATTAACAAGCGATACATGGTGTAAAATTAAATGGTTTTTGGTTTTTAAAGTAGAAAGATTTTAGGGTGGTTATAATTTGATTCAAAGGCTTAAATTGATGTATGAAAAAAGACACACAAATAATATCAGAACAAGCCAGCGAGCACCTGCAAGCGTTTAAAGAATGGTTGCAATCTAGACGGTATAGCCCCAGTACCATTAAAACATATACAGAAGCCTTAAAATCGTTTTTAGTGTATTTTAATGATAAGCCAGTAAGTACGCTAACCAACCAAGACGTAATAAATTATAATACGCATTACATTCTTAAAAAAAATCTGTCTACATCGTTTCAAAACCAAGTAGTAAATGCTATTAAATTATATTTTAACACACTACAAAATATAGAAATTGTAATTGATAAAATTCATAGACCAAGGCGCGAGAAGTTATTGCCGAATGTATTAAGTAAAGATGAAATTAAAAAAATATTAGAAGCGCATAGTAATATAAAACACAAAACAATGCTTTCGGTAATTTATAGCTGTGGATTAAGGAGAAATGAATTAATAAATTTAAAGCCGGCAGATATAGACTCAAAAAGAAACATTATTATTATTAGGCAAGCAAAAGGCAAGAAAGATAGAATAGTACCCTTGTCGCAAAAAGTGTTAGCCCTATTACGAACTTATTATATTGGATACAAGCCTGTTACTTGGCTGTTTGAGGGGCAAAGGGGCAACGAACCTTACGATGAAAGAAGCTTAGCCAACGTATTAAAGCAAGCTGTAGAAAAAGCGAATATTCAAAAACCAGTTAGCCTCCATTGGCTAAGACATAGTTATGCAACACATTTATTAGAAAGCGGAACCGATTTACGATATATACAAGAATTATTAGGCCACAGTAGCAGCAAAACCACCGAAATATACACCCATGTAAGCACGAATCATTTACAGAATATTAAAAGCCCCTTTGATGATTTATAGTATTTAAAATCATACATTACATAATAATTATATAAATAAATAATCGCCATAAAGTAGCACCAAGCGCTTTATATTTGGGTGGGTTGGGGTGGTTTTATGGCTGGTATATACTAGTTGTACGTCACCCTAAACAGCATCCTACTCAAATTCAAGTTCGCATGACTTTGCCGACCCGACCCCAAGCTATTTTTAGCACATTGCAAGGCACACAAAGCCGACACACAAAAGCCAACCTTGCAAAGAGCTAAAAATGCCAACGCACTGCCCACCCACCCCGGCGGACGAATATCTATCATCATTAAAAATCACTTCAGCAATATATCTTTACTCGACACCGAGCCCACCCACCACCCAGCGGACGATTATCGATTATCATTTGTTCGACTATTCAACAGTATATCTTAAGACCAGGCCTCGGCAAAAAAATAAACCCTGATGAGGGAATCGGCGGAGCTACTTTCAACAACCAAAAACCAAGTATCGTGGCAGGGAAGCAACCGAATTAGTACAGTATAAAAAATAGAGCCGCTGCGGTAGCCGGTTAAACCAGTTTTACGCAGAATAAAGTATGAGCATAGTTCACTAAGCAAATTTCTTGCAACAAATTGGAAAAATTCTAATTGATGCCTGGGCTAAAGGTGCAGTGTTTATATACCTAAACACTAGTAGTAATATACTTTTTGGTTGAAATGCTGTAAAAGCAATTTATTGAAAATCAAATACTTAAAATTTTAAATCAGCAATAAACGCCTACTTTATACTTCTACCACAGTTCTAAAGGGGTTACATATAAAATAACTTCACGGTTTACAAATATGCTTCAACCAAAAACTATGGATTATGATTAAAACGAATTGCTTCAAGTGTAAAATGAGCAAAAGCCTGCTACTAATGGCTCTCTCTCAGTTATTTTTCTTTACAATCATTTTTGCCCAAGATGTTGTACAGGTAAAGGGTAAGGTTAGCGACAAAACTTCCGGACTCCCAATTGCCGGGGCAAATGTAAGTGTAAAAGGGAAATTAGAAAAAACAACTACTGATTCTGACGGGAGTTTCAAAATCAGTTTACCATCAAATAGTATTTTGATAGTTACAAATGTAGGTTATTCCCCCGTTGAAGTTCAAGCCAATCAAGCCTACCTTAATATTACAATGGAGCCTAAAAGCGAACAGTTGAATGAGGTTGTTGTAATTGGCTATGGGCAGACCAAAAAAAGTGATGTTACTGGTGCCGTTACCACTATAAAGCTTGACCCTTTAAATAAAGGTATGGTTCTTACTGCTCAGGATGCATTAGTTGGTAAAGTTGCAGGAGTAAATGTGGTGCCTGGAACGGGTGCACCCGGTAGCGAAGGCATTATTAGGATACGTATGGGTGCATCACTTTCTGCATCAAACGACCCACTGATTGTAATTGATGGTGTACCAATTGCTGGAAGTGCCCCTTTAAGTACAATTAATCCTAACGATATTGAGTCTTTTACAGTGCTTAAAGATGCCTCTGCCACTGCTATTTACGGGTCTCGGGCTTCAAACGGTGTTGTTATCATTACTACCAAAAAAGGTACGTCGGGTAAAACTAAGCCGCAAGTTAGCTATACAACTAATTTCATGATAAATAAGCCGTATAGTTACTACGATGTATTATCTGCCGATGAGTACCGTACAGTATTTAGAGATAAGGCTAATGCACCAATCACCTTTCAATTGGGGTCTGCTTCAACAGATTGGCAAAACGAAATTTACAGAACGAGTATAGGAACAGACCATAACATTTCGGTAAATGGAAATCCCGGTAAATTACCCTATCGTTTATCAATAGGTTATACCAACCAAAATGGTATTCTAAAAGAAAACAATTACCAAAGAAGTAATGTAAGTATTGGACTTTCTCCCAAGTTTCTTGATAGACATTTATCAGTTGATTTTAATATTAAAGGTATGTGGGAAAATGAAAGACCGGTTTCTACTGGTGTTATAGGCAGTGCTATATCCTTTGACCCTACTCGTCCAGTCAATGAAACTCTACCTAATGATGTTGGGTTAGGTTACTTTGTATGGCGGAATGGTGGTAATCCTATCTCTTTAGCACCTAGTAATCCTGTTGCCGAGCTTTTGCTTACAAATAGATTAAATAAGGAAGCCAGAGCTTTGGGTAATGTGGCTTTAGACTATAAAGTTCATGGCTTTGAAGCACTAAGGTTTAATATTAACTTCGGTTACGACATTAGAAACCGCAATTTTTCTGAAATCATTCCTGACAAAGCACCTGCAACTTATACAGGAGTTAGAAACGACGGAAGGGGGCGTACACTTCAAGAAGAAAACAAGAATACCAATTACATTTTTACTGCTTATGCAAATTACACTAAGAAAATTGGTAGCAAACATCTTATTGATGCAATGGCAGGATATGAGTGGCAACGATTTTGGTATAATAATACCCCTAAAAGTATAATTAGAGATGTTGTAGATGCGTCAGTACCAGATAAAGATGCATTGTATTTACTTTCGTTTTTTGGCCGTATAAACTACTCCTTAGGGCAAAAAATATTAATAACAGGAACCTTACGGGCAGATGGGTCATCCCGTTTTACAAAAGATAATCGTTGGGGTTATTTTCCTTCAGGTGCAGTAGCGTACAAGTTATCAGAGGAATCCTTTATTAAAAAGCTAAAAGTAATATCCGATTTAAAATTGAGAGCCAGCTATGGCAAAACTGGCCAGCAAGATATTGGTGGTTATCACCCTGCACTATCTACCTATACTATTTCAACCAACGCACAACAATATTTGTTTGACAATGGTTGGTTTAACATTGCCAGGCCAAATGGTTACGACCCCAATATAAAATGGGAAACTACAAGTACTTATAATATTGGTATTGACTACGGTCTTTTTAAAAATAGATTGTTTGGTGGTTTAGATGTGTATTGGCGTACTACTACCGACCTCTTAAATAGAATTGCCGTTCCTGCTGGTAGCAATTTTACCAATATCATTGAAACTAACATTGGCAGTATGAAAGGCAATGGGATAGAACTGGCCTTAGGCGGTACACCAATAAAAAAGAAAAATATAGAGTGGCTTGTTAATGCAAACTTTACCTATAACAATGCAACTATTACCAAGCTTAATACAATTGACACAGATGACAATTTTGTAAAAACTGGTACTATCAGCCGCCGTGATTTTCAAATTCATAAAGTAGGTAATACACCTAATACATTTTTCTTATTGAAACAAGCTTATGATAATAATGGCAAGCCCATAGAGGGAAGTTACATTGATAGAAAAGGCGTTCTCACTACCAGTGAACAAGATGGCAACAAACACATTACCGGAAAAAGCTCTCTGGTTCCCTATTATTATGGCCTTAGTACAAGGTTAACTTATAAAGCATGGGATTTCGGTATTAATGGGCATGGTAGTTTTGGAAACTATGTTTTTAACCACCAACAAGCCGGGCAAACGCTGATGTCATTATACAGTGCCCAAGGAACTTCCGGCAATATTTCAAGAGATGCCTTAAATCGGGGCTTTGCAATGGAAAGATATTTTTCGGATATTTTTCTGGAAAGTGGTGCATTTTTCAGATTTGATAATATTACTCTTGGGTACACCATGAAGAAGTTATGGAGTGAAACAAGCAGACTAAGGTTATCTGTAAGTGCACAAAATATGCTGTTGATTACAAAATATTCTGGTGTTGACCCAGAAATTTCCCGTGGCCTTGATGATAATATTTATCAACGTCCCAGGATTATGACTTTTACCGCTAACGTTAATTTTTAAATCTAAACTTGTCATTATTATGAAACATAAATTAATAATTCGCTTTTGCTATTTCGTTTTTTTTACAACGATAATTACTTCCTGTGTAAAAGACCTTGATACAGTACCCCTCAACGAAAGGGTACTTAAAGCAGAGCAAATTTATAAAACGGAAGAAGGGTATAAGAGTGTATTGGGAAAAATATACGGCTCCCTAATTTTAAACGGACAAGATGGCCCGGACAGAGATGGAGACCTTGGTGGACTTGATGTAGGTTATAGCGGCTATACAAGGGCAATATTTTATCTACAGGAATGTGCTACAGACGAGATTGCTTTGCATGCAGGAAGCTCACAAGGTTCAAGAGATTTTTTGTTTATGAATTGGAACCCTTCAACCGTTATAATTAAATACTCTTATTACAGGCTTTATATGACTATTGCTTATTGCAATGAGTTCTTAAGGGAGGCTTCTGATGAAAAGTTGAGAAGCAGGGGTTTGTTTGATAAAATGCAAGGCAATGTAGGATTCTATAGAGCCGAAGCCAGGTTTATTCGTAGCTACTGCTATAGTATGGTTTGCGATTTATTTGGCTCAGGGCCTTTTATTGATGAAACCATGCCAGTAGGCACTATACCGCAGCAGAGAACCCGGGAAGAAATTTATAATTACTCAGTTAGCGAATTGGAAGATATTAAAACTAAAATGAAAGCTCCGGGAGCCAATGTTTATGGACGGGTTGACCAAGTTGCTGCCTGGTTTTTGTTATCAAGAATATACCTGAATGCCGAAGCAATGGTTGGTAAAAATGAATACCAAAAAGCATATGATTATTCGAAGATGGTAATAAATAATGGCCAATACCCATTAGCATCAGATTACAGACATATTTTTTTAGCAGATAATCATACATGTAAAGAAATCATTTGGCCTCTGCCACAAGACGGAGAATTTACAATTAATAGTGCAGGTACCAGTTGGTTAATAAAAGCACTAATTAATGGCAGGATGAGCAACTTCTATACAACAGGTATTGGTGCAAGAGGATTTGGCAATGCAAGAGTAAAAACAAATTTGGTAAACAAATTTGATGCCGCCGACCAATTGTTTATTACAACAGATACATGGGGCGATACAAAAAAAGATAAAAGAGCACAATTTTTTACTAACGGCCATACCAAAGAAACCTGGAGGCCAAATACTGCATTTCAAAACGATTTTATGAATGGCTACGCCACTATAAAATGGCGTAATGTATATAAAAACAGGCAGGATGTGGCCGTAGGTGGTAGTACATACAGTTATGTTGACTACCCAATGTTTAGAACAGCAGACGCTTACCTTATGGCAGCAGAGGCAATATTGAGAGCTGGTGGAGGCACACGGCTTGAAGCATTGGGTTATGTTAATGAAATAAGGGACAGGGCTTATCTATCGGGTAGTTTTGGAAGTGCAACTAGTGGTAGAATAACCGATGCACAACTTACGTTGGATTTTATTTTAGACGAACGGTCAAGAGAATTATACACTGAATGTGTAAGAAGACCAGACCTGATTAGATTTAACAAATACACAAAAAATTACAACTGGGACTGGAAGGGAAGCGATGGCACAGCCAATAACTTTATAGGTAGGGATGTTGATGATAAGTTTAAGTTATACCCTATTCCACAAGACGAGTTTACTGTTAATCCAAATTTGCAACAAAATCCAAATTTCAGATAAATAACGTTATAGAGTAAGTATGCCTTTTAATTTAAAACTTCATTTTTCATGAAATTAAATTTCTTATTTAAGTCCATAATATTATGCTGGATTTTGGTTGCAGTGCAAAATGTTTCAAAGGCACAAACTACTAAAGAGGAAATATTCACTTCTCCGGAAAAATTCGGAGGAGTGAACTTTGCCTACCCATACCATGCAAATAAGGTTACTCCTGCACCCAAAGGCTATCATCCTTTTTACATCAGCCATTTTGGCCGTCATGGCTCAAGATATTTGACTAGTGAGGATGAATATTTTAATGTGCTGAAATTATTTAAGAGTGCTAAGGATAGTAATAATCTTACAAGTTTGGGCAAAGGAGCCCTAAAACGCATTGAAAAGATATGTGATTCAGTAAATGGTAAAGCAGGTCAGCTAACGCCGCTAGGTATCTCTCAAATAAAAAATATAGCACAGCGGATGTATAAAAATTACCCCCAGGTTTTTTCTGATGGAGCCAATATTACTGCTGTGTCTACCACTGTAGGGCGATGTGTAAAAAGTATGAATATTTTTTGTAGTCAACTTCAACAGAACAACAAAAGTTTAATCATTAATCCAAATGCTCATGAAAGTCATATGCAATATCTAAATCATCACACAAAAAAAGCAGTTGATTTTAGGTACTCACAAGATACTTGGCGGAAAGAATATAACCAATTTGTACAAGAACATGTTAAGCCTGAAAGGCTGTTGAAATCACTATTCATAAATTTCAGTCAATTACCAGACAGCCTAAATGCTACAGAGTTTATGTTCGATTTATTTAGTATTGCAGGTAACCTGCAAAATACGGAATTGAATATTTCGCTATTTGATTTGTTCGAAAAAGAAGAACTTTTTAATTTATGGCAATGCAAAAATTATAGTTTGTATGTTCAATATTCTAATGCAGCGGTAAATAAAGGAATTATGATGGATAATGCCAAACCCCTTTTACAGGACATTATAAACAAGGCAGACTCTGCCATTAAAACTAACAGACATGGCTCTTCAATAAGATTTGGTCATGATGGCAATATCATTCCTTTAGCCATGCTTTTGCACATTGAGAATACATATGCAAGTGTAACTAATCCTTTAGATTATTATCGCTATTGGAGAGATTTTGAAGTAGCTCCAATGGCAGCTAATTTGCAAATTATTTTTTTTAGAAATAAGAAGTCAAAAGAAATATTGGCAAAGTTTGTTTATAACGAAAAAGAGGTTCGTATTCCGGAAGTTTATTCAAATATTTGGCCTTTTTACCGCTGGGAAGATGTGTCTAGTTATTATTCGTCATTTATTAATAATGCAGTAACTGCACTTGGGGTAAATTAATCTAGTTGCCTTTACGTATTATGCTAAGCATTATCGTTATTAATACGCCTTAAATTTTCAAATAAGGACACCACGATACAAAAAAGTAGGTATCTGAATTTTTACCAATTGCCAAGTAAGCTGTTTTAAAACTGTTACTTTAATTTAATAAGTTATAGATTTATGCGACCTATTTAAGGTGATAGGCCAAAACTCTGATACTTTTATGGATTTTAATTTAATAGGGATAAGGCCAGTGAACAAACGTCTATTTTTTATAACAATAGGAATTTTAGCTAGTTCATTTAATTTATTTGGTCAACGAAACTTTGAAAACTTAATTAAGAAACTAGATGTAGCTATTTCGAAAAAAATCGAATTTAGCACACAAAAAGAAAATAGATTAGATAGCTTGAAATTAGCATTAGCTTCAGAACCCCTTCCAGAAAAAAAAATTAAAATTCTCGATAAATTATTTAAAGAGTATGAACATTACAATTTAGATGGAGCACTACGGGTTGCAAAAGAAAAGAGGATTATAGCACAACAATCGAATGCTCCAGGATTATTGTCCGAAGCCTATATGAGTATAGCCCATGTAATGGGGAAAATGGGAATGTATAAAGAAACCTTTGAAATTCTTTCGGAAATAAAAAGAGATAAATTAGCCCCGGAAGCTTTACCCTATTATTATCATGTATATCATTCTACTTACCTTCTGCTTTACAATAGTGCTGTTTCAGAAGAGGAGGGGTTTAAGTATAAACAGTATATCAATTCGTTAAAAGACACATTGCTGGGCTTTTTTGACTCCTCTTCTACCAGCTATAAAGTTATTTTAGCAGGTAAATATTTAGAAGATGGTAATCCCCAAATGGCACTATCATCTACACTGTCTGCGTATAAAAAAAATGATAGTCATAATGATTCAGCCGCATTATATTACCCTACAGCTCTTGCCTACGAGGCTGTAGGCAATTTAGATAAACAAACTACTTTTCTTGCAATGGCCGCCATTGAGGATATTGAAAATTCTGTAAAAAGCTACATAGCCCTAAGAAAACTTGCGTTGATTTTATATCAAAAAGGTGAATTTAAAAGAGCTTTCAATTACATGAAATGTGGTATGGAGGATGCTCTATTTGCTAAAGCAAGATTTCGGATGGTTGAAATTTCTAAAGATTTACCTGTTATAGCAGCAAGTTACGACAGGGAAATGCTTGAGAATCAAAAAAAGCTAACACGATATTTATGGATAATTTCTTTATTAGTAATTGTTTTACTAATTACCATCTATTTAATTTATGTTCAATTTAAAAAAGTTTTTAAAGCCGAAAGTTTTTTGAAAACAAAAAACTCGGAATTGAATTCAATGAATAACCAGTTATTAATTCTTAATAATAAAATTTCTGAATCAGAACATGTAAAAGAAGCATATATAGCATATGTATTCAGAATGTACTCCCTATATATTCGAAAATTTGACGACTATCGTTTAGGGCTTCAACGAATGTTAAAAACCCAACGAACTGATGAAGCAATCAGAATATTATCACTTGAGAATTCACTTAATAATGAACTAAAAGAATTTTTTCAGAATTTCGATGCCATTTTTTTGAGTATTTTTCCAACTTTTATAGAAGAGTTTAATGAAATGCTTATTGAAAACGAACGTATCTATCCTAAAGAAAAAGATATTTTAACCCCTGAACTTAGAATTTATGCACTAATTCGATTAGGAATTAATGATAGTGCCAGAATAGCTGAGCTTTTGCACTACTCCCCTCAAACGGTGTATAACTATAAAATTAAGATTAAAAATAAACTTGCCATTTCAAAAGAAGAATTTAGTGAAAAAATTTTAGTTATCGGACGATGATTTAAGACAATTTTATCTTTGTAAGTTTTTACTTAAATGGGCAGACCATGACTTTGAATTACAGGTTGTGTTTTAAGGACGAGTCGCAGAAAAAAATAAACGCAATGATGCAGTAGTATTAGCCAACGCACCAAGGCAGGCACATTTGCAATGCACACAAAGCCGACACACAAAAGCTAACCTTGCAAAAGAGCCTGCCTTGTGCCAACGCTTCCGGGACACACCCTACTTCATTGGACACAGTATTTAGTTTGACACACCAAGACGAAGGGCGAACGTACAACAGGGGGTTTGCTGCTATGCTGGCTGACGAATAAATCCTCATCTTTTTGTTCGCTATCAGCAGTAGTCCGGGCTCGACGTTCAATGTTCAGCTTTTTGTTGTTAACTTCAACTTCAGTTTTTCAATCAGCAGCGGTTCCGGGCTGGACATTATAAAATACCAGCACAGCAGCAAGCCCTGTCCGTTATGCATCAGCTTAATAAAACAAACAAACGACAACAAAATCAAACAAAAAAAATATGGCATCAAAATATTTAAAATCATTAGCGACAGTTGACTACGACCAGTTGACTGAGAAATTATGGAAGATTCAAAACAGCAAATGTTTCATTTGTAATGAACCGTTAGACCTAAAACTTCACACGACAAATATTGACCATATTACTCCATTGGCTAATAAAGGTAAAGACAGTGAAGAGAATTTTGCAGTAACCCACGAAAGTTGTAATAAGTCAAAACAAGACGCTGATTTGAAAATAGCTCGGACTCTTTACAAACTTAAAAAAATACAAGAGGACACATTACAAGCAGAAAATAAATCTGCATCATTAAAACAACTTTTAGTTGCTTACAGCGGCTCAAAGCATGACTTCAAGTTTACAATAAAAGGAGATAAACTTTCATACAGTTTTTCTGAATTAGGCGACAACAAAATTTATGAAACAGAAGTTCACACAGACTTTTTATCAAATGAAAAAACCTGCTTCATTTCATTTCCAATTGAATACATCTATCACGATGAATTAATAAATCCAAGGGGAATAAATAACAGTATTAGCAAACTGGTAAAGGAATTCGATAAGAAAAATCCCCAGTTGCATTTAAGTTTAGGACGTGTTGAAAACAATAAAATTAAAATATTCGATGGACAACATAAAGCGGTAGCCCAAATTTTATTGGGCAACAAACGAATTTTAATTAGAGTTTTTATTGATCCTGATATCGACAGGTTGACAGAAACAAACACAAATGCTGGAAGTGTTTTAAGCCAAATAGCTTTTGACAAATCGGTAATGCGACAATTAAATAACACACTATATTACGAACGAATAAAAAAATATCAAGAAGACCATAGTTTTAAAGAAGATGATTTTACGTTTTCTGAACAAAAATTGGTAGACTATTTTAAAGGTGACAACGCTAATATTAAAAAATATATCATTGACAGCATTAAGCATTCGATAACAGAAGCTAATGAAAATAAATTGAAAGACTACATTGACAGAGATGGTAAAGCGAAAGAATTGCCAATTTCTTATAGTGCTTTTGACAAGTCTTTTTTGACAATTTTCATTGACAGCAAACAACTACTTGCAACACCAATAAATTTTAAATCAGACGAAGGGCTTAATCCAAGAGAATTAGAAATTTCCCAGGCAATTAAATTACTAAACATTCTTGCGGACGAAATTTATGTTTCTAATTTCCAACCAGAAATCGGTGTTGCAAGAATTGAAAGCAAAATAGTTGATGGAAAAGATATTGACATTTCGGACAATCATCTTATTTCTTATCGTATGAGTAAAGAAGAAATTTTGATAAGTTGGTTAAGTTACATAAGTGATGTTATTAATAACTATTTTAGTAACACAGGAAAAAAATTCAACAAAAGTTCAGTATTCCAACAAAAGTTTGACGACCAACTTTGGACTAACATTACCAACTTCGTAAAAAACCTAAAATCATTGCCACTTTGGAAAGACCGTGGTATGGCAGGGACAATTTTTGCAGGTAAAAAGAACTACGATTATTGGCGGCAAATTTTTGAACACGGAAAAACATTAGACAATGTTCCAGTTTTAGCAAAACCAATAAACTATGTTGATATGATAAAACCTTTGACCGATGACTAAAAGCCGAACGCATAACAGCGTGCAAGCGCCATAGCCCTGCCGCAGGCGCAACACAGGGCTACGATCGCCTGCACGCAAACCGTTATGCGTCAGCAATCCGCCCGAAAATTCTAAGAAAATTTGTTTCTTAAAAAGGAAACTTATATCTTTACCCAAAATAATTTAAAAGCATCAAATGGAATATAAATTCAAAGTTGAATTTCTTGAACCAGTAATGGAATTTTTGGAAAGTTTAGATCAAAAGTCAAGAGAAAAAATACTTTACAATATTTGGAAATCAAGAAGTGTAAATGATAACGAATTATTTAAAAAACTTGATGGAGAAATTTGGGAATTTAGAACTTTGTACAATAAGCAATATATCAGATTACTTGCTTTTTGGGACAAGTCCAACAAACAAGATACAATCGTAGTTTCATCAAATGGTTTTATAAAGAAAACAGATAAAACTCCAAAAGCAGAAATAGAAAGAGCTGAAGCTTTAAGAATAAAATATTTTAACGAAAAAAAATAATATTATGAAAACATATAGTTTAGATGAAGTAACTGATAAATTCGTTGGAAAGAAAGGAACTCAAAATAGAGATGCTTTTGAAAATGAATTAAAGCTTGAACTTATTGGCCAAACAATCAAGCAAATTCGTAAAGACAGAAATTTAACTCAAGAGCAATTAGGCGAGTTAGTTGGTGTCAAAAAAGCACAAATTTCGAAAATTGAAAATAGCTTAACTGATGCACGATTTGACACAATAATGAAAGTTTTCAAAGCACTAAATGCAAAGGTAAATTTCAATGTTGAGTTGCTAAATCAAAAAGTTGCAATTCTGTAAATAAATTGCCGAACGCATAACAGCCGTTTCAAGAAATGGCGAAAAATGTGGTAAAATCACATTTTTCTTTCGCAAGAAATATTTTCTTAGTGGAAAATATGCTGTTACGAAGTTCGCCACTTCATGAAGCGGCGGAACGTTATGGGCAAATGATTAGGACAGCCGCATAGCTTCTGGCAACATTAACAAGAATGGTATACATCTGTTCCAATAAAGAACATAATAATTATATCCAAGAGCAATATTTTGATAATAATCGGGACGGTTATCCCAATAATATTTTTCAGAATTAATTGACCATGCAGAAAGACCCAATTTTGAAACTAAAAACCACTTTTCCAATAATCGTGCAGACTTTCCATTACCATCACTAAAAGGGTGTATTTTAGCTAACCATATATGAATCATTGACGCAAAATATAATATTTCTTTATGGCTTAATTCTCTTTTTAATAATTCATCAATATCGTCAAACAGTTTACTAAATTCTTCCTTGAGAAATTGAGGTTCTGCCGCTAAATAAACAGGTTTTAATGTTTTAGAATCTCTAACACCAACTTGTTCTTTTCTTAAAACACCTCTTTCTTTAACTGGTAATAAAGTTTTTGATAGTATCAAATGACATTTTAAAAAAGTTGTTCTATTTAATTTATTTTCAGAAGCAAATTTATGTGCTTCCATAAGCGCTTCGATTTCTTGTACCTCTTTCTTTTTAGGCGATGTTTTCTTACCTCGATTTCTAAAGAAACTATTAGCATCAAGGCTATTACCTTCAATTTTTGACGAATAAAGAGATGATGATATAATATAATATTCAAAATCCTCGATTGAAAATTGAGTTTTGGATTTTAGCTTATTAAAAACTTCAAACCAATCAACTTTTACTTTATTTGAATATTCATGCAAATATTCAACCGATATTAATTTTAGGTGTTTTCCCATAATAAATATTTTTTAAAGTTGTCGGAATTAATCCGCCAACTAATTAAAACTTGTTAATTGCACCGGCTTTTATTAACGCCATTTTAGCAACTTTTTCGGCTTCGGTTTTCGTTGTAAATTACCGATAATTTCGCTTCCAGACAAGCCTCCCTTAAACTGTAATTCCATTCGTTTCATATCTGCACTAAACAGAATGTCAATCAGCGTGGAACGTTTTGTTAGTTTTGTTACAACCCAAATTTTTTGAACTTTACTCATATTATTCTAGTCGTTTTTCTATACCACGACAAAAGATTTTAGCTAATAATTAAAACCACATTTGGAAATATGCCAGCCCATAACATTGGGTTTGCAAAAGCGGTGGCTTATCGCTTCGTTTGACATTTTTTGCTATCTTTAACATTGGTTCTTCGTATGAACATTTGTGGTAAAAATCGCCAACTTCTTTTAGCTGCAAAACGTTAGCGGTCATTGTAAAACGACACCTAAACAGACAACGTAAAACTGAAATACAACATTAAAATGGCAAAATATTTTATTCATTTCGCAATATGCTTTGGAACAACTATTGACAACCTATATGGACAAAGTTTGCCTGCAATTCAGTTAGACCGACCCGACCAAACAGAGTGTCCATTTATTACACCCAAAAAATACATTCAAATTGAAAATGGTTTTACCATTGAAAATTTTGACCAAAACCAAAAGTCATATAATTATCCTTCAACATTATGGAAATATGGAATTAATGAAAAGTTTGAATTAAGACTAATTACAGAATTGGTTTCAGAAAAAACAAACGGAAATACAAATACGGGGCTTTTACCAATAACGATTGGATTTAAAACTTCACTATTTGAAGAAAAAGGATTTATTCCAAAAACTTCATTTATTGGACATATTACAACTTCAAATATTAGCAGTAAAGAATTTCAGACGAAACATATTGCACCTTCTTTTAGGTTTACAATGCAACACACATTGACAGAAAAAATATCACTTGCTTATAATTTAGGAGCAGAATGGAATGGCGAAAATGCGGAACATAGTTATATCTACACATTAACTACAGGTTTTAGTTTGACAGAAAAAATTGGTTGTTATACTGAATTATATGGATTTTTACCAGCAGAAAACAAGGCAGACCATAGATTTGACTGCGGTTTGACATATTTAATAAAAAACGACATTTTGGCTGACATTTCAGGAGGTTTTGGACTTACTGAAAATGCACCAAAAAACTATATATCATTGGGACTTTCATACAGATTTAATACAACAAAACAAAAAACAACGAACCGCTAACAAAGGTTTGGCAAAATGGGGGCAGAATTGCTAAATTGAGCATTTGTACTTCTAACAACATTAGTGATTAACCGAACATTTGTGCTTCTAAATCCCCCACTTCGCCAAGACCGAAACCGTTAGCAGAAATACAAAAAGAACTACACTCTCGACGCTCGAAACCAGTCGTTGAGGATTAATAGAAGTATGAAATAAAATCCAACAAACTTCTGCTAACACACGCTACAAGCAAATAAACAACTAAATATATGTCTCAGATTTCAGGTTACAACATCCCCCTTCATCAGGAAGTGATTTCAGATTTTATTTATCACATTCGTAGGCATTTACAAAGTAGGGGATTGCAATACGAATTTAAAGTAGCACCAGAAGTAGTGTTAAGAAATGAAGATCTAAAAGACGGTTATATAATTCCGGATATTTCAGTTAAAAAGAGAGAAAGTACATGGAATCAACCAGAGATAATCATAGAAGTAACTAGAAATAGAAGCTGGAATTCAGATATAAAAAAAGTAAAAAAGGCAATTAAAGAAATTCGCTCATTGAAAGAGGTATTTATTTTTAATATTGAAGAATCAGAATGTTGGAGAATTAGCAAGCCAGACTTTGATGAGGAAGATGGTAATTGTTTTTCCTCTGTCCTGAAGTTTGATTTGAAAAATTGCCTTAGAGGTTAATCTGCTTATTACAGCGTGTAAGCAATATTGCCTTGCCGCAGGCGCTACACAAGACAACATCGCCTACGCGCAAACCGTTATGGGTAATATTAATAAACAAGATTAAGACAAAAGCCACTGAATCAACCTGACTAAGAAAAGTCAGAGAATAGTCCAAAAAATAATATCGGGTCAGAATATGCCGAACAAGACCTAAAAACTTGAAGTAGGCAAAACTTAAATTATAATAAAATGAAAAAAACTATTTTTCTTAGTCTTCTTTTAGTAACACTTTTTGGTTTCTCCGCAGTGTCGCAATCAATTACGGTAAAAGATGGAAATTATAATATCCAATTGCGTATTGACGGTGATATTGTGAAAAATAATAATTATAATATTATAGGCCGAATTGACGGTAACATAATTAAAGACGGTAATTATAATATTATAGGCCGAATTGACGGTAACATAATTAAAGACGGTAATTATAATATTGTTGGCCGAATTGACGGTAACACAATTAAAGATGGCAATTATAATATTGTTGGCCGAATTGACGGTTCACCAAGAAGTCAACAAAAAATTGCAATTCTGTATTTTATTGTATTGTGATATTTTGTAGCATATACATTAGAGAAAATGTAATTATTTAAAAAACTTGATGGAGAAATTTGGGAATTTAGAACTTTATATAATAAGCAATATATCAGATTGTTTGCATTTTGGGACAAATCTGATAGACAAAATACAATTGTAGTTTCGTCAAATGGCTTCATAAAGAGAACTGACAAAACCCCAAAAGCAGAAATTGAAAGAGCTGAAGCTTTGAGAATAAAATATTTTAACGAGAAAAAATAGTATTATGAAAACATATAGTTTAGTTGTCATAGTACGTATCTTTAAAAAAAACACACGTACTATGACAACTAAACTCACTCTCACAGTTGAGAAAGATGTTATTGAGCGGGCAAAGTCCTATGCTAAAGTTTCTGGTAGAAGCCTTTCTAGACTTATTGAACAGTATCTTGACACATTAACTCAAGATAATAGCACTCAACACATTTCTCCAAGGTTAAAAAAATTAATTGGGGCAGTTAAGCTTCCGAAAGGCTTCGATGAAAAGAAGGAGTTACAAAACTATTTGGAGAAAAAACACTTATGAAAAAGATTTTCGTTGATACTAATATTTTGGTGGATCTGTTAGCCGATCGAAAGCCTTTTAGCAAATATGCTGTTGAAATTTTCAACGCATCAGAAAACAAGAAAGTAAAACTTTTTGCTTCATCTCATTCCATAGCAACAACCTATTATTTATTAAAGAAGTTTATAGATGATAGTTCTCTTCGTAAAACCCTTTTAGGCTTAATTGAATATATGACAATAATTTCAGTTGACACAGAAGTGCTTACAAAAGGCTTAAGGTCAAAGCAAAAGGACTTTGAAGATTCTATACAAATTTATTGCGCAACATCTATTGATAAAATGGACTGTATAGTAACTCGAAATGTAAAAGATTTTAAAGCATGTGAAATACTTGTTTTGACTCCAAATGAACTGTGTTCTAGACTCTAATTGGCCTGCCTATAAAAAAGGTTTTGTGTAATTAGGGCACAACATTGAAGAAATAATCTTTAAACCCTCATTATGAAATTAGACCTCTATCAAATTGACGCTTTTACCCAAAAAACCTTTGGTGGAAACCCTGCCTGTGTTGTTCCGCTTAGCGAGTGGCCATCAAACGAAATATTGTTGAAAATAGCCAAAGAAAACGCTGTTCCTGAAACCGCTTTTTTTGTAGACAAGGGCAACAAAATTCATTTACGTTGGTTTACACCCGAGATTGAAATGGACTTGTGTGGCCATGCTACACTTGCAACAGTTCATTGCTTAAAAACAATTCTTAACTACAAAAGCGATACGATTGTTTTTGAAACGCTTAGTGGCGATTTAACCGTTTTAGTAGAACAGGATCTTTACAAAATGGATTTCCCCTCAAGAATGCCAACGCCCAATAATTTGCCGGAAAATATTCAGAACGCGCTGAATATTCAACCCAAAGAAGTGTTGAAATCAAGAGACTTTGTGTTGGTGTATAACAATGAAACCGAAGTGAGAAAAATTAAAATCGATAGACAGTTTTTAGACCGAATAAATTTAGGGGTGGGCGGGGTAATTGTAACCGCCGTTGGAGATCATTGCGATTTTGTTTCCAGATTTTTTACACCGCAAGCCTCTATTTTAGAAGACCATGTTACTGGTTCTTCTCACTGTTCTTTAATCCCTTTTTGGGCCGATAAGCTTAATAAAAACATACTAACCGCCTGTCAGGTTTCAGAAAGGTTTGGTACCCTTTTCTGTGAAAACAAAGAGGACAGGGTTTTTATTAGTGGACACGCAAAAACTTATTCTTGTGGTAGTTTATGGACGGAATAGGGCTATATTGTAAAACAAAATCGGGATTACTTAATTTATTCTGATAAAAACAAATGAACCCACAAAAATTTATCAACCCATTTTTTATTTTTTTTCTGATCATTCCTTTTGGAATTAGTTCAGGCTTTGTATCTGTTGCGCTTCCTTACCAACTAATCCAAAACGGCTTCTCTGTTGGCCAAACCGCCGAAGTTGTTGCTGTTGGCGCGTCGGCTAGTATGTTACGGTTTGTATTTGGGCCAATTGTTGACACCACGCTTAGTTTGCGCAAATGGTATATCATAAGCCTGCTTGCTACAATTGGAGCGCTGTTGGTTTTAGCTACAACCCCTTTCACCATTAAGGGCATTACACTGCTAACCATTATTGTTTTTATCTCTCAAATAGCCTCGAATTTTTTGTTTTTGCCCGTAAGTGGGTTTATGGCAAAAAGTATTGAGGAGCGCAGAAAAGGGTTTGCATCGGGTTGCTTACAAGGCGGAATGATTTTGGGAATTGGTGCAGGAGGTGGTGCTGGTCTTTGGCTTTTAACCCATTATGGTTCGGGGGCTTCTGGGATAATTATGTGTGCTATTTCAGTGGCTTTGGGCGCTGCAATTTTTTTTATACCAGACCTGAAAAGTTCACTACAACAAACAATTCATGAAGAAATATTGGCGCTTGGTAAAAATTTGTTTGCTATGTTAAAGGTGCCGGTAGTGTTGTTTATAATTATTTTAATACTTGCCCCAATTGGTACGGGGGGCGCCTCAAATATTTGGTCTGCAATAGCACAAGACTGGAAAACCAACGCCAATACCGTTGCTTTGGTTAACGGGGTAGTAAATGGATTGATGGGTTTAACGGGTTGTTTGGTGGGTGGCTTAGTTGTAGATAAATGGGGGGTTTGGAAGTCTTATTTGGGCTGTGGTACGCTTTGTGCTTTGGTTACTTTTTTAATGGCCCTTTGTCCTATGCAATCGCTGTTCTTTATAATTGGGGTGTCTGTATACGCGTTTTGTTTGGGTTTAATGAATGCGGCTTTTACCGCAATTATATTATTTGCAATTGGAAAAAAAAACGCAGCTACTAAATATTCATTAATAAGCTCTTTGGGCAATTTACCCGTTGTATTAATGATTGCCTTTGATGGTTTTACGCACGACAAATTTAATAGTCGCTATATGCTTATAGGAGAAGCAGCCATTGGAATATTGGCGGTGCTTATTTTCTTTTTCGGTTTACAAAAAATGCGAAATAAAAACCTGATTCCTGCTGTAATTGAATAGTTTTTAATCTTCGTCTTTTACAGGCCTGTTTAAATAGCCAGTATAATCGGGTTGAGCTGCAAAATATTCATCGTGCATAAACGGTGAGGTCACTATAAAGTCTGCTGTGGCCCTATCACAGGCCATTGGAATATTCCAGGTAACACAGAGTCTTAATAAAGCTTTTACATCGCTATCGTGTGGTTGGGCTTCCATTGGATCCCAGAAAAAAAGCATGATATCAATTTCTCCTTGCGCAATCATCGCACCAATTTGTTGGTCTCCACCTAGTGGTCCGCTCAACATTTTTTTTACTGGTCTATCAAGTGCTTCTTCTAATAGTTTTCCGGTAGTGCCTGTTGCAAACAACTCGTGCTTGGCCAATTCTGTTTTGTTGTACACCGCCCACTCAATCAGGTCGATTTTTTTGTGGTCGTGTGCAACCAAAGCAATTCTTTTTCGCTTTCCAAGTGTTTTAATGTTGGCCATAACTATTTGTTGATGCGTTGTTTGAATGTGTAAAACTACTAATGAAACGATTGATTGGCCTCGCTTATTTCATTCGCCTTGTTTTGGGTAGCAAAATAAGCCGATATAGGATGCAGGATTAAAATACCAACAATAAAAGCCGTTGAAAAACCAAAGACACCCAAAACCTGCGCAATCAACAATAAATAAAATGGATATATTAAAAAAAGAACGCCAAACAAAACCGAATCATAAAATACGGTTCCTGTTGTTTTTTGTTGCACAAAGTTTTGAATTAGGCGATAGAAAGGACGGTGTAAAAATTTGCCCAATAAACCTAGTGGTATAAATATTTTATTGGGGTTTTCTATCGGTATATTTAATGGGGGCAAGTTTTCAAGTTGTTGGTTCACTTGCTGGTTAAAGTGAATATAATTTTTTGATTCCTCTTCATGCACCTGTAATTCTTTTTGTGTTAAAAAATTTCCAACTTGCATAGAAACTGTTTTTCCAAATTTGGAAAAACTATTATAGTTAAGTCGAATAGGTAAAATCCTTACTGGTATTTGGTCTGCCCAACACTTATTGGCAATGCGTGCTGCCCCTTTTTTAAACGGTTGCAAACTATTTTTATTTAAACAAATTCCCTCAATAAAAATTAGCACAACGCCATTTTGTTGCAACACTTTTTTACTGTTTTCAAAGGCCGCAGTATTGAGCCCTAGGTTTTCTTTTCCCTCACTTAATCTATAAACCGGAAATAGGTGAAGGGTTCTTAATAAAACGCTGTGCCAGGGTTTATTAAAAGCATCGCCCCTTGCTAAAAAATGAATGGGTCGTTTAAAATATGCCGCAATAATAATGGCATCTAAAAAAGAATCCGGATGATTTGCGGTAATTAAAATGGGTCCTTCTTCACTAAAAAAATCGGTTCGGTTCACCACAATTTTGTAGCAAAAAATTTTTATGGCAAGCCGAATAAAAGGATGTAGCAAAAAATAAATCAACCTTTTTTGTTTGATTGGTATTGGTGCAAAAAATATCGTTGCTGCTAAATTTAAGGAAGTCTTACCAAACAAAAAACAGAAGCACTCAAACCTCGTCCTACATTCCTTCCATAAACAGAATAAGATAATTGTATATATGGGGTAAGGGTTCGGCTGATTCTTCTACCATATGAACCAGAAAGCCTGCCCATCATATAGTCTTTGTTGGAATTTAAATTGGTTGAAAATATTTTATTCGAACTAAAAGAAGATAGGTGATTAAAGGCAAGTGTTATGGACTGAAACTTTGGTAACTCAAACCCATAGCTGGTATTAAAACCCAATTGAGTGGGGCCATCAGCAAAATCAAAATAGCGGGCAACCGATCCTTCAACTACTGCAAAATTTCCTTTTTTAGGCAAAAAAGAATAGTTCGCGGCTATTTGTGCACCCTTTGAACCATATCCCAAATATGGCGATGTTAAATTGCTGTAAGCGGGAATCATCAACTGCGCTTTCAGGGTAAAATATTTTTTTAGGTTTTCGGATGGGGTATGAAAAGAGGCCCCAACCATTACATCTCCAACACCCGTTTTTGTTTGCTCCGAAAAAATATCTGAAGAATTGATAAACGACATTGGAACACTAAAAAACAAATCCACCCTTCTAGAAACACCGGTGGCGCCATAGAGTCCAAATCCTTTCGAGGTAAATTGTCCTCCATTAACCGCGTTTCTAACCTTCCCGTCTTGGTCAAAATAACTAGAGGTAGAAGAATAATTATAAGACGGCGAAAGCACCAGTCTTTTTTTTCCAACAGGCCAGTCTGCTTTAACCATATTTGAAAAACAAACCAATATTAATAAAATGCTAATACGCGTTGCTAGATTCATTTTTTTATTTTTTAATACGGTTGGCCAACTTCTCGGTCATCCAAATGGTTTTAAATAAATTATGTACATCAGGTATTTCGTGCGCCAAATCTGGAAAGGTATAAATTTCACTTTTTTGACGAACCTTAGGATTCAATTTGTTAAACCCACAAAACACCGTTGATGCTGGTGCTAGGGCATCCTTAAAAGCGGCCGCCATTAATACCGAACAATTTATTTGTGGGATAAAATTTTGCACTTCAAAATAACTGAAGTTTTGTAAAAATTGTTCTTTGGTAAAAACGCCCGCTTGTTTATTTAAAAAACGATTGATGTATTTAAAAGTAAATGCTTCTTCTTTTATTTGTGGCTCCATTTCTAAATTCATATGCATATCACAATAAATGGGCACATCTGCAATACAAGTATTAATGATTTTATTTTTTAGGGCAGCAACAACCAGTGCTAGCGATGCTCCCTGACTTCCTCCTAATACGGTGATTCTATTTAAATCAAAACCAAGGTGTTCGTTGGCAAACAAAAAATCAATACCACGAATACAGTCCATATATATACCTCTATAAATATATTTTTCCTTTTCTTGAATATTATAGGTTAATACTTCTTCTCCGTCGGGAATGGGATACGCTTCACTTTTTTTATCCATACCACGCACGTTCAAACTCAATCCAATATAATCGTAAAAAAACAGCGGGTTCATCATTACTTGATATCCTGGATATATTACAACCACAGGAAATTTTTTTCCTTTAATCCATGTTTTTGGAATGGTTAACCAGCCAAAGATTTTTACGTTTTCTAAAGAGTTCATTTCAACCTTATAAACTTTGTATTCGGCTGTTGTTTTTTCGGGCGCCTCTGTAATTTGGTATGCAGGATTAATTTTTGCAAGTTCTTGAAGCGCATCGTTCCAAAATGCATCAAAATCTGCTGGCTTATGTAATGGGCTATTAATGTAATCTATTTCATATCCAAAACTATGGCGCGTTGTATCTTCATAACTAGTTGTATTAATGTTTAAATCAATATTATACAAACCCGGTTTTTCTGGAGCGGGTATAATAAACTGCATGCGCTTAGAACTTTTTTTAGCCAACTTTACATCATAGATTTTTTCGGTCCACAAAACCCCTTTAACTGCGTCTTTTACGGTATAACTAATGGTGCCTTCTTGAGTGTCGGTGTGCGTGTTTTTTACTAGTACATTATAAACGATGGGGTTTTTACCCTTAAAAACCCCATCTGCTTTCACCGGTTTCATAATTACCTGTATATCGCCCTCTTCTTCGTTTGGCTCTTCGACGTCTTGTTTTTCTTTTGAGGATTTTGCAAACTTTTTTGATTTGCTAAAAGAAAACTTGAAGTTAATAGTAGATATCTTTTTGTTTAGCTCTATGGTAAAATAAATGTCAAACGAGCCCTCTTCGGAGTGTGGAATTGTAAAAACGGTTTTTAATTTTTTTTTGGCAGGAATATTTATATCAAAACTGTTTTGCAATAAAACCACGGCCTCTTTTTTAACAACATAGCCAATGGCGCCCTCTTGCGCTTCTAAAAGTCCGTTATCAATTAATAGATGGTATTCTACTTTCGATTTTTCGTTAAATAAACCGTTAGTCGCTACGGGCTTAATTAAAATTTTTATTTCTCCTTGCGTTTTTTTAAGCGGGTTGATTGCTGCTAGTGATTTGTTTGTTGTTATGCATAAACAACAAATCACATAAACCAAAAAGAAAAAAATTTGGTTTGAATATTTTTGGTTACTTAAGAAACGATTTGTTTGGTTATTATTTATCATCAAATAATTGGATTAATTTTTTTTTTCTAAAAAACCAGATTTTCTAATGGCTAAATTCAAGGGCTCTTCCATAAGTTTATATAATACAATTGATACCAGGTTTAATAAAACAAAAACCAGTATTATATAAAGTACACTATCGTTTAGTTTTTCTGGAACCCATTCTAATTCATGGTTGTCGAACCAATTAAACTGTTGATCAATAAAAGCTCTTGAAACATTTTTTATAAAATTTGCAATCACGCCTATATGAATCAGGTAAAAAATATAAGAGCTTTTACCCAATAGTTGCATGGTTGTAGAAGATAGAAATTTTTGCAGCCATGATTTTTCTATTATTAAACCATAATATAAAATAGCAACGGCTATTGGTAAAATAATATTATTTGTAAATATTCCAAACGGATGGTATAATCCAAATTCTCTACCATTTAATGGGAGAAAAACAAGTATCGAAACTGCTAATGCCATGCCCAATAAACCCATGGTTGTAAAAACGGGACGCGCAACAAGTTTGTCGTTTCTTTCTAAAACAATTAACGCAAGTTTCATTCCAATAAAAAACTCAATACAACGACCAAAAAAAGTATAGATAAATAAAAATTGAAAGTTTTTAAAGAAACCGAAAATAGAAAAATTTGAAAAAACTAGCACCATTGTTATACCAAACATCAAAAGCATCAATGGATAATAAATTAGATTTTTTTTATTTTTCTTTATGCCAATAAATATAATAGGCGCTAATAAATAAAAGCATTCTTCTACGGTTAAGGTCCAGCCCTGTCCAACACCCGTGAATTTTAGATCGTCAAAAAATCCCCTAATAAAAAATATATTTAAAAAAAGAATTAGTATCGGCGATTGGGTCGCACCCATAACCGAGGCCTCCCCTCCAACTAAAAAAAACAATAAGAACGTAAGTAGGGTTAAAAATAAATACATGGGATAAATGCGCGCAATTCTATTCTTAATGTATTTCCTAAACCAAGAGCTGGTTATTTCGCTGTTTTCATAATAGCGCATACAAATTAAAAACCCGCTCAAAACAAAAAACAATGTTACCCCAACATGAAACTCGTTGAGGGTTCTTTGAATTGGAAAAGAAAAATCTAGTTGATTGTAGTGATGAAAAAACACAAAAAAAGCGGCTATTGAACGTACGCCAGTTAGGGCTGGAAAGTATGAATTTGCCTTCATCAGAGATGCTGTTCGTTTAGGGGTGGGTAAAAATAACGCCAATTCCTTGGCTTTTTTCTATAAAATGACAAATAAATTTGACTTTTTACCGTTTTTTTATTTGAAGAGGATTTTTAAAAGTTTGGCTATAAAAAAAGCCACCCCTAAAAAAGGATGGCCCGTGCTTACTAACCACACATAAAACGATAATAAATACTATTAAGCTTCAGCGGCAATTTTTACTTCATTAATTTTTGCCCTTATTTTTCCTTCTATTTCTTTGGCTAGTTCTGGGTTATCGTGCAATAAACCTTTCACCGATTCTCTACCCTGACCTAGTTTATTCGATTCATAACTAAACCAGCTACCGCTTTTGTTAACGATACCTAATTCTACACCCATATCTACAATCTCACCCATTTTACTTATCCCTTCTCCAAAAATAATATCAAACTCGGCGGCCCTAAACGGCGGTGCTACTTTGTTTTTTACCACTTTTACTTTCACGTGATTACCTACTGCAGCATCTCCGTCTTTTATTTGAGACATTCTTCTAATATCTAAACGAACTGATGCATAGAATTTAAGCGCATTACCACCTGTGGTAGTTTCTGGATTTCCAAACATTACCCCGATTTTTTCGCGCAATTGGTTGATGAAAATACAGATTGTGTTGGTTTTATTAATGGTTGCGGTTAGTTTTCTAAGCGCTTGACTCATTAGTCTTGCGTGTAAACCCATTTTACTATCGCCCATTTCTCCCTCTAATTCGCTTTTTGGAACCAGGGCTGCCACCGAGTCAATTACCACCACATCTAAGGCGCCTGATAAAATTAATCGGTCAGCAATTTCTAGTGCTTGCTCGCCATAATCAGGTTGAGAGATCAATAAATTATCTACATCTACCCCTAATTTTTTAGCATATGCACTATCGAATGCGTGTTCTGCATCAATAAACGCACACATTCCACCTTTCTTTTGTGCTTCGGCAATTACATGAATAGCAATGGTTGTTTTACCAGAAGATTCTGGTCCGTATATTTCAATAACCCTTCCTTTTGGTAAACCCCCTACGCCTAAAGCAGCGTCTAAACCAATGGATCCTGTAGAAATTACTTCCATTGGGTCTTGATTTCTTTCGTTCATCATCATTACACTGCCTTTACCATAATCTTTATCGATTTTATCAATCGTTAGCTTTAAAGCTTTTAGTTTTTCTGCGTTACTCATAATCTGTTAATTAATGCGTTCGTTTAACTTAAAATTTAATGGAGCAATAAAATTAGTACTAATTATTGATATAAACTAATTTTTTTAGTATTTATTTTACTAACTGATTTAGTTTTATATTTAATTGGTATTGTAAAAGTAGGTGAGAACTGATTATTCTAATAATTAATACCACCTTAATTTATACAGCTAAATTATTTTTATTGCGTTTTTAGAGTAGAAAATGCAATTAAGCAAGTAAACCAGCGGCCCTACTTATTTCTAACATTCTATCCATTGGTTTTTTCGCGGCAATTCTTAAGTTTTCTTCCATAATAATTTCTGGCAATTCATACTGCATACATAAATAGAGTTTCTCGAGCGTATTAAGCTTCATATGCGGGCAATCGTTACATGCACAGTTGTTCGTAGGGGGAGCAGGTATAAAAGTCTTTTTTGGACTATCCTGTTGCATTTGATGGAGAATACCTGTTTCTGTTGCAACAATATATTCTTGCGAAGAATCTGTTATAGAAAATTTTAATAATTGAGTAGTGCTTCCAATAAATTCTGCAATACGTAAAATAGCTTCTTCACATTCTGGATGTGCAATTAATTTTGCTTTAGGATGACGGATTTTTAATTTTATTATTTTCTCTAAACTAAATATTTCATGCACCATACAAGCCCCATTCCAAAGTAACATTTCTCTGCCTGTTTTTTTAATTAAATAGGCACCTAAATTTTTATCTGGAGCAAAAATAATTGGTTGATTTTTAGGAATACTTTCAATAATTTTTTCAGCATTTCCGGAGGTGCAAATAATATCTGATAAGGCTTTTATTTCTGCAGAACAGTTAATATATGAAACCACTAAATGATCTGTATTTTTTTCTTTAAATTGCTTGAAAGCTAATGTGGGGGCGCTATCTGCAAGAGAACATCCTGCTTTTAAATCGGGCAATAAAACTTTTTTATTGGGATTTAAAATCTTTGCTGTTTCTGCCATGAAGTGAACGCCGGCAAAAACAATAATACTGGCATTTGTTTCTGCGGCTTTTTGTGCAAGCCCCAAACTATCCCCAATATAATCTGCCACGTCTTGTATATCAGGTTCTTGGTAGTAATGCGCCAGTATGATTGCATGTTTGTTTTTCTTTAGAAGTTCAATCTCCGAAAATAAATCCAAACGCGCATCAATTTCTGTGTCAACAAAACCTTTTTGTAAAATTGTATCATTTGAAATGTTCATAATCATCGTAATAGTAATTAATAATACTTATTTATAAAACCTAACTATTACTATTAGGGGTGTGGATATCGTGATAACTTTTTTATTCACAAAAGACAAAGTTAATTACTATCTGTTTATCCACTCTAATTCACAATAAATTCACAGTATTAAATATAGACAGATATTACACTGTAAGATTTTATCCCCTTTTGTTTAAAACAGAATTAACAGTACTAAATAATTTTAATTCACTTTTATTCCACTGTTAATTAAGAGAGCTTAAAACGTGTTTATTTTTCTAACTTCTCAATAAAACCCATTTTTAGTGAAAGTTATTCTACTTGAATACACATTAAAAAAATGAAAAAAGGCAGTTTTACACCGAAAATACAATTTTTGCACAGGCCTTTGTGGATATAAAATCATAGAGAAAATTGATCAAAAACACTATTAGACTAAAAATCGTTTAATTTCCACATACAAATAGCAGCAAAATAGCGGTATTTATAGGTTTGATTGCTTTTATCGGCTCTTATTCTATAGTTTTTCCCCTATTTTTGCCATCCTTAAAATCAATTAATAATAGTCTATTATGTCTGTCATTCAAAGTATTCGTGACAAAGGTGCGTGGATCATTTTCGGAATCATTGCCCTTGCACTTGTTGCATTCATTCTTCAGGATGGTGTACGTCGTGGTGGTTCATCTACCGATAATACAACTCTTGGAAATGTTAATGGTGAAAAAATTGAACGCCTTGCTTTTGAAGAAAAACTTACCATGCAAGAGCGTATGTATGGAGCACAAGGTGCACAACGAGAACAATTGATTGGCTCTTTATGGAATCAAGAAGTAGAAAGAATTGTGTTACAACAAGAATATGATAAATTAGGTTTACAAATAACAGGTAAGGAACTAACCGAAATTTTGTTTGGCGATAACTCACCGCTAAAACAAGAATTTACAGATCCTAAAACAGGTGTTTTTAAAGCGAATGAAGCCAAACAAGCTTTTGCACAAATTAAAAAAAGCAAAAATGCCGAGCAGGTTAATATGATTAACGCTGTTTATATAAACCCTACTATTGAACAAGGGTTACGTATGAAGTACCAGGGTTTATTACAACAAGCTGCCTATGTTCCAAAATGGTTAATTGAAAAACAACAAGCAGATAATAATGCTATTGCAAGTATTTCTTATACCATGGTTCCTTTTTCAAGTATTACTGATAGTACTGTAAAAGCAACGGACGAAGAAATCAACGATTATGTAAATAAACATGCAACTGAATTTAAAAAGGATATAGAAACACGAACAATTGCCTATGTTGCTTTTAATGCAGCTCCTTCTAATGTCGATTCATTAACCGCCTTAAACCAGGTTAAAAATTTAAAATCTGAATTTGCAAGTACAACAGACGCAAAATCGTTCTTAGGAAAAGTGGGTTCCGATGTTGCTTTTTATGATAGTTATTTTAGTAAATCAAAACTACAACAAACAAACAAAGACTCCTTAACCGCTCTTTCTGTTGGAGGTTTATACGGACCATATTTAGATGCTAGTAATTATGTAATTGCAAAAATGGTAGGCGTTAAACAATGGCCAGACAGCGTTACGGTTCGACACATATTAATAGGAACCCAAGATCCAAGAAGCGGACAAGCTATTCGCAGTGATAGTACCGGACAAAAATTAGCCGATAGTATTGCTGCAGCAATTAAATCCGGTGCTGATTTTGGTGCCTTATGTAATAAATATTCAGATGATCAAGGAAGCAAAGACAAGGGTGGTGTTTATGAATATTTCCCACAAGGTAAAATGGTTTTAGCTTTTAATGATTTTGCATTTGACAAACCAGTTGGTACAAAATCTGTTGTTAAAACAGAATTTGGCTATCACTATATAGAAATATTAGGACAAAAGAATTTTGCACCGGCCTATAAAATTGCCTATTTGTCTAAAGCGATTGTTTCTAGCAACGAAACAGTAAGTGGCGCTAACGCCGCTGCTGCTCAGTTTGCGTCTAACAGTAAAAACAAAAAAACTTTCGACGATGCTGCGCTTAAATTAAACAAGCAAGCGTCTATAGGATCAGATATTAAAGCTAACGACAACCAAATTATAGGATTGGGCGCAAGCCGTCAAATGGTTCGTTGGGTTTTTGATAAAGGCCTAGGCGATATTTCTGAACCAACAGAAGTGGGCGATAAATATGTTGTAGCAATTATTGTTGCAGTAAATAAAGCAGGCCTAATGGGTGTTGGCGAAGCGCGTCCTTTGTGCGAAAACATAGTACGCAACGCAAAAAAAGCCAAAACAATTATTGATACAAAAATTAAAGGAAACACACTTGAAACAATTGCTAGCAGCACCGGATCTAGTGTTCAAAGGGCTGATAGTGTAAGTTTTGCGTCTCCTTTTATTCCTTCTATTGGTAGTGAGCCAAAAGTAATTGGCGCGTCTTTTAATAAAGCATTACAGTCAAAAGCAAGTGACCCAATTGTTGGAACAAGTGGTGTGTTTGCTGTTCGTGTTGAAAGCAATGGCGCTAAACCAGCCACAACAGATGTTGCTACTATCAAACAGGGCTTAATACAATCTGCTCGTATGGCAGCCTATCGCGGTTTAGAAGCTTTGAAAAAATCTGCTACCATTAAAGACAATCGTTCTAAGTTCTATTAATAGATTTCAAATTTATATACAAGGCTGTTTCATTCATTTGAAACAGCCTTTTTTGTTTTCCCAATATCAACATCGAGGTATAACCACAAATTTGTAATTTTATGATAGCAAAGCACCAACCATGGCAACAGAAGAATTTGTAAACAAAGTAGCAGAGAGCGGATTAATAACTCTGAACCTCGAAGATTTTTATCCCAAAGGAAACATTAAGGTGTTTGATTTAAAGGGATATCTTTTTATGGAATTGATTTTAAAAGAAAAAGATTTTCGTGCCGCCCTTCAAACCACCGACTGGGGGGTTTATCAAGATGCAAATGTTGCGATTACATGTTCTGTTGATGCCATCATTCCTATGTGGGCCTATATGTTAATTACTAGTTATTTACAACCGGTTGCTGCAGAAATTATTTTTGGAGACGAATCTAAATTAATCAACGCACTAATTTTAAAAAACCTACAAAGCTTTAATGCTGCCGAATACACCGATAAACGTGTAGTAGTAAAAGGTTGTGGAGACATTTCAATTCCAGAAACGGCGTATGTTGAAATTACCAATCAATTAAGGCCTTTTGTAAAAAGCATTATGTACGGAGAGCCCTGCAGTACGGTTCCTATTTATAAAAAACCAAACCCCGCAAAATCGCCCGACTAGTTTTTTCTGTTGGTTACTTCTTCAAATTGCTGGTCATAGTCTTCTCGAATGGTTCCCATCATTCTGTCCCAGAACAACAAATACAATCCATAGTTTCCTTTAAAATATTGGTGGTGTTGGTTGTGGTTAACCGATGTGTTAACCCATCTACCAATTTTTGATTTACTAAATTTTCTACTATATAATTCGTAGCCAAGGTGTCCGTAGGCATTGTATATAATAGAAAATAAAAAGAAAAAAATCAGGTGTGTAATGTGTATGGGAATTGTAAAATAAAACAAGAAAATAATACCCTGTTCTATGATAGCCTCTAGCGGGTGAAAGGCATAAGCAGCCCAGGGAGAAGGGTTGGTTGACTTGTGGTGAACCAGGTGAATATGTTTAAATAAACGCGGGTGGTGCATTAATCGGTGAAACCAATAAAAATAAGCATCATGAACAAGAAACAGCAACGGAAAAACAGCAAAATAATATAACCACCCACGGTCAGAAATATTTAGGTACCTCGTTGTGTATGGCGCAACACTTGGGAGATATAGAATATAAATAAATAAAGAAAAAATTAAAATAGTACTTGTTGAGAATAATATTTCTCTTAAAAAATCAATTGTTTTTGCATCACGCAATTGAATTTTTTTATAATGCCACTTTTTCTTTTTCAAGATATAAAAAACAAGAAAAAGTAAACCAGCAATTATATAATATCGCGTTCCAATTCGGTAAAAAGCAGTGAAGAAAAATTGCCAATTGAAGCCCATCTTTATTTATTTGTGTTTATGTATGCTATTAATTTGTTTCGTTCTTTTTTTTGTATGCGTTTTTGCATAAAATTCGACCAACCAAATAACCATCCAACAACCCCATTTGTTCGTTTACACCAATCATAAAAATTGAACCCGTCGGTATGTTCTATAATTAAGCCATTTTCTAAGCGAAAATAAGCCTTCTTTTTTATATATATTAATTTTTCATTATAAAGATATTCTTCTTCCCATAAACAAGTAGCGTATTCTTCGTCTAGCTCTTGAATATTACTATAAGTTGTTTTTAAGCCTGGAAACTGTGTACATAAAATTTGCCACATAGTGTTTGTGGTATCAATATCTAATAAACCCATCACCGGATTGTTGTACACTGCGTTGTTGCTATAACAAGAAAGCAATGTTTTATAATCGCGTTTTTCTAGCGCTTGAAAGAATTGATGAATTGTTTTTTCGTTGGGCGACATATTAATAAGTATGTTTAGTGAGCTAGCAACCAATTTGGTCCAACACCCAATTCTGCTTCAACCGGAACGCCATTTGGTAATGGTAGCGCAGCCTTCATATTGTTTAAAATGAGTGGTTTTAAAATGTCTAACTCTTCGGGCAATGCATCAAATATCAATTCATCGTGTACCTGTAAAATCATTTTTGATTGAAGATTGGCCTCTTTCATAGCATGGTGTATCCGAATCATGGCTAGTTTAATCATATCAGCAGCGGTTCCTTGAATAGGAGAGTTAACGGCATTTCTTTCTGCAAAACCCCGCACCGTAAAGTTTTGAGAGTTTATGTCTTTTAACCAACGTTTTCTACCCATTAGGGTTTCAACATATCCATTGTCTTTGGCAAATTGTATGGTGGTTTCCATGTATTCATTAATACCACTAAACTCTTTTTTATAATTGTCTATAATTTCCTTGGCCTCGGTTCTTGAGATTCCCAGGTTTTCTGCTAAGCCAAATGCGCCTTGTCCATAAATGATTCCAAAGTTGACGCTCTTTGCTTTATAGCGCATTTCTTTTGTTACAACGGCCTCTTCAATACCATACACTTTTGCCGCTGTTGCATTGTGAATGTCTTTTCCTAATTTAAAAGCCTCACACATATTTGCATCACCACTTATGGCAGCAACAATGCGCAATTCAATTTGCGAATAATCGGCACTCACCAAAACATGTTTGTTATCTCTTGGAATAAATGCTTTTCTAATTTCTTTTCCTCTATCGCTTCTAATGGGAATGTTTTGCAGGTTTGGATTATTGCTGCTTAATCTTCCTGTTACCGCAACCGCTTGCGCATAAGAAGTATGAACCCTTCCGGTTTTACTATTAATTAAATTTGGCAAAGCATCAACATACGTGCTTTTTAATTTTGTCAATTCTCTAAACCCTAAAATATCTGCAACAATTGGATTGTTGTGTGCTAATTTTTGAATAACATCTTCGCCGGTTGCGTATTGACCTGTTTTTGTTTTTTTGGCTTTCGGATCAATTTTTAATTTATCAAATAATACTTCTCCTAATTGTTTTGGAGAAGCTAAATTAAAACGAACACCCGCTTGCGCATAAACAGACTCTTCAAATACTTTCGCGTCTTTTTCTAGTTCTTTGCTATAGGCATTTAAGAAATCTACATCAATTGCAACACCCTCAAATTCCATATCGGTTAACACACGAACTAACGGATTTTCTACTTCGTTAAAAACGCGTTCAACCGTTTTTTCTGTTAGTAATGGAACAAAAACATTTTTTAATTGCAGGGTAATATCAGCGTCTTCTGCTGCATACTCTTTTGCTTTTTCTGTATCTACATCGCGCATGTTTCCTTGGTTCTTTCCTTTCTTGCCAATCAACTCTGCAATATGTACGGGTTCGTATCCTAAAAACTGCGCACTCAGCAAATCCATGCTACGCCTACCTTCTGGCTCAATTAAATAATGCGCCAACATGGTATCAAACAAATTTCCTTTAGGCTCAATGCCATACCATTTTAAAACCAATAAATCGTATTTAATATTTTGACCAACCCAGGTAATACTTGTTTTTTCAAATAGTGGTTTAAATAAATTTAAAATATTTTTTGTTGCATTTATATCTGCGGGGCAAGGAATATAAAATGCTTTTGTTGGTTCATAAGAAAAACTTAACCCAACCAAACCCGCTTCGTTTGCATCAATATCAGTTGTTTCTGTATCGAAACAAATTTCAGATTGTTGCATTAAAATATTTACTAGTGCGTTAATATTTTCTTCGCCATCTATTAATTGGTAATCGTGTTCGGTGTTGTGAATATTTTTATCGGCCGATAAACCTGTATTGCCAGCATCTTCAGAAAGCGCAGATTTTAATTCGTTATTTCCTTGTTTGTTTTCTGTACTTGCAACAGCGTTTCCAAATAAATCCATTTGGCCTTGTTGTGTTGGTGCTGTTTGAAAAGCGTTGAATGCATCGCCCAAAATTCTTTTACCTAGTGTTTTAAATTCAAGTTCTGAAAACACGGTAACCAACTCTTCGTTGTTCCATTCTTTTAAACGATAATTTTCTTCGTGAAACTCAAGTGGCACATTGGTAATAATGGTAGCGAGTTTTTTACTCATAATAGCAAGTTCTTTACCGTTGCGTACTTTTTCTCCAACCGCTCCTTTTATTTCGTCGGCGTGTGCCAACACGTTTTCGAGTGTGTCATATTCTTTCAACAATTTAGCTGCCGTTTTTTCGCCAACACCCGGAATTCCTGGAATATTATCAACAGCATCGCCCATCATACCTAACATGTCAACCACTTGTTGTACACGCTGAATATCCCATTTGGCACAAATTTTTTCGGCTGTTAAAATTTCGTGGGGGTTGCCCATAAAAGGGGGCTTGTAAATATATACATGCGGATGAATTAGTAATTGACCATAATCTTTATCGGGTGTTACCATATAAACTTCATATCCCAAATCGGCCGCTTGCCAAGCAATTGTACCGATTACATCATCGGCCTCATATCCATCTAATTCAACTACCGGAATATTAAAACCACGGATAATTCTTTTGATGTCTGGAACCGATGCCAAAAGATCTTCGGGTGTTTCTTGTCGGTTGGCTTTATAGTCTGCAAAATCAATATGTCTTTCTGTAAGTGCGTGCGTATCAAAACACACGGCAATATGTGTTGGCTTTTCTTTATTAATTAAATCAAACAGGGTGCTAGTAAATCCAAACTGTGCGTTGGTATTATATCCTTTAGAGGTAATTCTAGGATTCCTAATCAATGCATAATAGGCACGATAGATTAAGGCAAAAGCATCGAGTAAGTAAAGTTTTTTGGCCATGCCGCTAAGGTAGATAATTTAGTTACCCAAATAAAAAAACCCTACAATTTGTAGGGTTTTAAAATTTGGTATAATAATTATGATTTAATCAATTTATTTAATACCATATTTTGATTGATATCTATCATACAATTGTGTTTGCTTGTTTTCGAGGCTAACCTTTCGTCCCTGAATAAACGCCATTACAACCGTACTTGATTTCATATCTAAAATATCACCATCGGCAACTACAATATTAGCGTCTTTACCAACTTCTAGAGTGCCCGTTCTGTCATCAATACCAAGAATTTTTGCTGGATTTAAGGTGATGGCAGAAAGCGCTTCTTCTTTGGTTAAACCATAAGTTGCTGCGGTTCCGGCGTTATAAGAAAGGTTGCGATAACGTGTATTGTCTGAAGCATCGTTTAGTGCAAATAGAACTCCGGCTTTTTGTAAAGCCGCCGGCGTTTTAAACGGTTGGTCTATATCGTCGTCTTCTGTTGCTGGCAAGGAGTGTTGTTCGCCAAGTATCACCGCAATATTTGAAGCCTTTAATAGATCGGCAATTTGATAGCTTTCACTACCGCCAACAATAACCACATCAAATCCAAACTCTTTTACAAAATCAATGGCCACCAACATTTGTTTTACTTGATCGGCGTGTACAAACAGCTTTTGTTTTTTATCATACAAACCTTTTACCGCAGCTAATTTTAAATTGGTATTTGCATGAACGCTTTCTTGTAAGTAGGCTTTAGCTTGTCTAAAAAAACTTTTAATTTCTTCGGTTTTATCTAAAGCAATTTTTGTAGGATCGGATGCTTCTCCACCTCCAAAACCGCCACGTCCAAAACCGCCACCGCCGCCACCTCTTCTGCCCATACGAACAATAAAGCTTGGCATATTTAAATGAATACCGGCATCCATTTTATAAGCAGCGTCTTCCCAATTCCAGGCATCAAGTTGTACCACACTAGACGTGCCACTAATGGTACCACCTTCGGGAGTAATGCTTGCCAATAAAATACCATTACCCTTTAAAACATTAATTACTCTTGAGTCGGTATTGTAAGCAGTAATAGAACGAACATTGGTATTAATGTCACCAAGCTCTTGCACATCATTGCTGCCGCGAACACCATTAGAAATTTCTTTTAATCCTAAGTCGGTAGAAGGTAAAATTAAACCAGGATAAATTTGTTTTCCTTTTGCATCAAAAACATGTGTAGGGTCTGTTGTAGGAACAACAACGTTTGCGCCAATAGCGGTAATTTTTCCATTACTAACTTCAATGGTTTGGTTCTCTAAAACCGTTCCGTTACCCACGTGAATGGTTCCGTTGGTAATGTATAATTTTCCTTTATATGCTTTTGCTGGATAAACCGATTCTTGTGCTTGTGTAATTGAACAAAATAAAAACACAGCAGATATTGTTATAAATAATTTTTTCATGGTCTTTCTTTTTATTGTTTGATTGTTGCTTCTTCTTGTACATCAATAGTAAACATTCCATCTTTGTGTTCGTGATCTCCACAGCTTAGAATTGTTTGCCAGCTTGGTTCTGCCGGACGTACACTACCTCCACCTCTTTTTTCACCAATCATTTTTTGTGTTAAACGAAAACGTTCTGCTTGTATTTTTTTGCGTTGTAATAAATCTTTTTCGCGATCAAAATATACAATACCATCTACAATTGTTTTTTCTGATTTTGCGTAAATGCTTAATGGATTGTCGCTCCAAATTACAATGTCGGCATCTTTACCAGCTTTAATACTTCCTACTTTATCGGCAACGTGTAATGCTTTTGCAGGATTGATGGTTACCATTTTTAATGCTTCTTCTTCACTTACGCCACCGTATCTAACAACCTTACCAGCTTCTTGATTTAATCGGCGCGCCATTTCTGCATCATCAGAATTAATACAAACATTCAATCCAACTTTTTGCATGATAGCAGCATTGTACGCAATAGCATCTGTTACTTCAACTTTGTAATAAAACCAATCAGAAAAAGTTGAAGCACTAGATCCATGCGCTTTCATTTTATCGGCTACTTTATAACCTTCTAAAATATGTGTGAATGTGTTAAATACAAATCCGTATTTATCACCCACACGCATTGCAGCTGTAATTTCACTTTGCACATAAGAGTGACAAGTAATAAAACGTTTTTTATTTAAAATTTCTACAAGTGCATCTAACTCTAAATCTCTTCTTGTTTTAGGGTCAATTTTTAAAGTTGTTTCATAATCTTTTGCTCGTGCAAACGCATCATTTAATACTTCTGCCACACCCATTCTTGTATCTGGGAATCTGTTATTTGATTGAGAGGTTGTACGTTTAACGTTTTCGCCTAGTGCAAATTTTATAAATGGATCAGCGCCTTTAAATTTCAAATCTTCGTCATTAGCACCCCAGCGCAATTTGATTAATTGGGTTTGTCCACCAATCGTATTAGCGGAGCCGTGTAAAATATGAGAGCTTGTTACACCACCACTTAGTTGGCGATAAATATTAATGTCCTCAGGATTTAAATTATCTCCAATTCTTACTTCAGAAGTTACCGATTGTGCACCTTCATTAATAGAAGACGCCGCAATATGTGACTGCTCGTCAATAATTCCTGCAGTTAAGTGTTTGCCCGTTCCGTCAATAACGCGCGCACTTGCATCAGTTAGGTTTTTACCAACCTTAGCAATTTTACCGTCTTTAATTAATACATCGGTATTTAATAGTTTTCCTTCTTTTTCGCTCGTCCAAACGGTTGCGTTTTTAATTAATAAGTTTTCGGCTGTTGGTTGTACCTCCCAACCATATCCATCAAATGGAAAAGTAACTTTTGCTAAACGCTGCGGAAAGGCTGGTCTTTTTCTACTAGAATCTGAAGAAACCAATGCAAGTGTTGAGTCATAAACAGCAGACCATGTAATTGCTTGTCCGGCAGTATCTTCTCCGGTTCCGCTCCAACTTTTTCCGTTAGCTACACCACTAAGGCGATATTGTGTTGCGGCACTAGCGCCACCACCAAATCCACCAGCGCCCCTACCACCTGCACCACGTTCAGGACTTGGCGTTTCGTTTGTTGAGGCAGCCCTTGCAGGCGCTCTTCTTGGCGCTACTGGTGAAAAGTTTAGTTTCACCATTTTGCCATCAAAACTAAATTTACCTGTTAGTGTGTCTTTACTAATAACATTTGCGGTACTAGTGTTTTTAACATCCAACATGTATTTAATAGGCCCGTTTGCTGTATGAATAGACAGTGTATAATTTCCCTTCACATCAAACCAAGCATCTTCTTTAACACCATATT
>JAPLEL010000109.1 GCA_026391415.1 Bacteroidota bacterium | reverse complement strand
TCCATTTTAATTTCACTCTCTGCACTCAATATTCTTTGAACCAATTGAGAGGCACCCATTTCTAGCGAGAAAAATCCTACAGCAACTGGTTTGGTAGGATGCAAAGCGGCATTTCGGGCTAAATTTAATGCGAAAGCTGTTTTACCTACAGAAGGTCTTGCAGCTAAAATAATTAAATCGGTTGGTTGCCATCCAAAAGTAATACGATCGAGCGTTGCAAACCCGCTAGGAACGCCAGATATATCGTCTGTTTTAGTACGCAGTTCGTCAATTCGGGTCATGGTTTTTGCCAAAACCTCTGTGATTTCTTCGAAATTCTTTTTTAGATAGTTGTTGGTAATATTGAACATTTTAGTTTCGCTCTCATCCAACAAATCAAATACATCGGTACTATCTTCATAAGCATCCCCAATGATTTCTCCGCTAATACGAATCAATTCTCTTTGAATAAATTTTTGTAAAACAATCCTAGCGTGCGCTTCAATATTGGCAGTTGATACAACTGAATTGGTTAGTTTGGTTACATAATATGGTCCACCAACAATATCTAACTGCTCTCTAAATTTAAGTTCTTCAACTACTGTTAAAATATCAATAGGCATGTTCTTTTGTTGCAAACCCATCATTGCGTTGAAAATATGTTGGTTCGCCTCAACATAAAAGCACTCTGGCTTTATAATTTCTGTAATGGTATCAAAAGCACTTTTTTCAAGCATAATGGCGCCCAATACCGCTTCTTCTAATTCTTTAGCCTGTGGAGGAACTTTGCCGTAAACCATTGTATTTAGGTCTACTGAGGTTTTTCTTCTCTTGCGGTCTTTGTTTAAATTAGCTATTTCCATTGTTGATTTTGATGCTTTAAAAAACTAACCCAAAATTTTTAAAAAGCAATTAATTGGTGGGTTACCAACAAATCACTTCAGAACAAGGGGAAGCGAATATGGGGCAAGAAATCGGGTTATGAAAATTTATTTCAATCAATTTTCATCCACAGGTTATTATAGCTCCATTCACATGCAAACTTGCGCTATCCACAAAATATTCTAAGCTTATCCACCAAAATTAAAAGTTTTCCCACTCCAATACAGGTATATTAACAAAGCCTTGTGCAGAAAAATTTCTTTAAAATTCGCAATCATTAAACAAAAAAATCGTAACTAAAAAAAGTTTTCCTATTCTAAAGCTGCTTTAAAACTGTGCTACACTTGCCAACTCCTTTCAAATTTACATATTCGCAAGGTCATCAAACATTTATCACCTATTTTTGAGGCCTGAAAAGCGTTAGCAATTATGACCATTAGTTACAACTGGTTGAGTGAATACTTACCTGAAACAATAGAACCCGAAAAATTATCCAAAATTCTTACCTCCATTGGTTTAGAGGTAGAAAGTTTAGAAATATACGAACGCATCAAAGGCGGCTTGGCTGGCTTGGTTATTGGAGAAGTGCTAGAATGTAGCATCCATCCTAATGCAGACAAACTTACCCTAACAAAAGTGAATATAGGTTTAAGCGAACCATTGCAAATTGTTTGTGGTGCGCCAAATGTAGCTGTTGGGCAAAAAGTAGTGGTAGCAGGTGTTGGAACAACTATCTATCCTTTAACTGGAGATCCAATCACCATGAAAATTGCCAAAATCAGGGGTATTGAAAGTTTTGGAATGATTTGCGCAGAAGACGAAATTGGTTTGGGTGGAAGTCATGCAGGTATTTTAGTAATGCCAGCATCTTTAAGTCCAGGAACCCCAGCTGCCGATCATTTTCAACCCTATTCCGACTGGATTTATGAAATTGGTTTAACACCTAATAGAATGGATGCTATGTGTCATTTTGGTGTTGCCAGAGATGTATGTGCTTATTTGAGCCATCATCAACAAGAAACCAGGGTTAAAACGCCCAATGCTAATGGATTTAAAATAGATAATAACTCTTTACCAATTATTGTTCAAGTAGAAAACTCAGCGGCCTGTTCTCGTTATGCTGGTTTAACCATTAGCGGAGTTACTGTAAAGGAATCGCCTGATTGGCTAAAAAACAAATTACTTGCTATTGGGTTAAGACCCATTAATAATATAGTAGATATCACCAATTTTATTTTACATGAAACAGGCCAACCACTCCACGCATTCGACACAAATGCTATTGCAGGTAAAACGATTATTGTAAAAAATTTGGCCGAAGGAACTCCATTCATAACGCTTGATGGAAAAGAAAGAAAACTAACTGCTAATGATTTAATGATTTGCAATGCAAGTGCAGGTATGTGTATCGCCGGCGTTTATGGCGGACAAGATAGCGGGGTTGTGGCTAAAACAACTAGTATCTTTTTAGAAAGTGCTTGGTTTCAACCTTCAAGTATTCGTAAATCTTCTGTACACCATGGTTTAAGAACAGATGCAGCAACCAGATTTGAAAAAGGTGTTGACATAGATAACACAGTGATTGCATTAAAACGTGCGGCGCTTTTAATTAAAGAATTGGCTGGTGGTGAAATATCTAGCGATGTAGTTGATATTTATCTTAACCCAGTTCCTAAAACAGAAATTTCTTTAAAGCACCATTACCTAAAAAAGCTAAGCGGCAAAAATTACCATGCCGATAAAGTGAATCGAATTCTTAGTGCACTTGGTTTTGAAATTTTAAAAGAAGGACAAGACGAATTACGTGTGGCTGTTCCAAGAAGCAAGCCTGATATTAGTTTGCCTGCAGATATTGTAGAAGAAATTATAAGAATTGATGGATTAGATAATATTGAAATTCCATCTACAATAACCATTAGTCCTGCCATTGATCCTACAGCAGTAAAAGAAAATTTAAAAGAAAAAATTGCCAATTATTTGGTGGGACAAGGTTTTGTTGAAATTTTAACCAACTCCATTACCAATAGTAAATATTTCAGTGAAACAGTTTTAGAAACTGCGGTAAAGATGATTAATAGCCTTAGCGCAGATTTAGATATTTTGCGTCCATCTATGTTAGAAACAGGATTAGAAACACTGGCCTATAACCTTAACCGAAAAAATAATAACCTTTTGTGTTTTGAGTTTGGAAAAACATATTTGAGTAATGGGCCAAGTGAATATTCAGAAGCAGAAAAATTGGCTTTGTATTTTACTGGCAACAATCAAGAAGAAAACTGGCACCAAAAATCTAAGCCGCTAGATATTTACAAAGCGAAAGGTGTTGCTGCAGCTATCATTCAACTAACAGGCTTAACAGGTTGGCAATTTGGTTTAGTTGAAGAAAAAGCCAACGCCATGAGTATTAAAGTTGGAAAAAAAGAAATTGGACAATTGTTTGAGGTAGACAAGGAGCAACTAGTTGGTTTCGAAATCAAGCAAGCAGTTTACTATATTGATATTGACTTTGGTTTATTGTTTCAGTTAGTAGAACAAAAAAAAATCACCTACAAAGAAGTGCCTAAATTTCCAGCTATGCTGCGCGATTTAGCCTTAGTTGTAAACAGAAGCGTAAGTTTTGAAGCTATTGAACAACAAGTAAAGAAAACACAACTTCAAAAATTACAGCAGGTGCGCTTGTTTGATGTTTTTGAAAGCGAAAAATTAGGGCTCGACAAAAAATCAATGGCGGTTAGTTTTACCTTTATGGACGACGAAAAAACCTTAACAGACAAAGAAGTTGATGCAATGGTGGCGAAACTGGTACATAATTTCGAAAAAGAGTTAGGAGCCGAAATTCGCAAGTAGGCAACAAAATGGGTAGAAAAAAGAATAACTATTCGAATTTTATTATAAGATAACGATTAATTTAGACGGATGGTGGAACTTTCTGAACAACTAAAAGCAATACAAGAAAAGCTGCAGATTCTTCTGAAGCAACAAATGGTATTGCAGAAAGAGAACCAAAAGCTTAAAAAAGAGGTAGATAAATTGCTGAGCGAAAAAGACCAGAAAGAGGTTCAATTGCAAGGATTGGTACAACAAATCCAAACCGTTAAACTGGGTGCCGCAAACTGGAGCAGTACCGAAAAAGCTTTAATGGAAAAGCGAATCGACGGATATCTAAAAGACATAGAAAAATGCCTTTTATTGCTGAACACTTAATAATATGGAAGAACTGATACCTGTAAATATTTTAATTGCCGACCGAACCTATCGTTTAAAGATAGATCCGGCAGATGAGGAGATGGTGCGTAAAACTGCAAGCCTAATTAACGATAAAATAACTGAATTTAAAACCAATTTTGCTGGCAAAGACATGCAGGACTATGTTTCCATGGCCCTACTTTGGTTTGCTACTGAACAAACTCAGTCTGGTAATTTATTGGTAAAATGGTCGGAATTAGCTACTCAAATGAGCAGCCTTGAGAAGACAATTGACAAAGCCTTGCAAGAAAATCAGTAAAGCCCCATTATCCAAGTCGGTTCACTTTAATTATTTAAGTATCTTCGTCCCTTGTCATATGCTAGTTCTGGTAAAACGAGCTGTGATTTGTGTAATAAGATTGTGAACTATTTTAAAACTTACCAAAACCATGGATCAAACAGTCATTTCTATTATAATTGGTGCATTTTCACTAATTACAGGGGGCCTAGCGGGCAAGTTCCTGTTTTCAAAAAATACAAAAAAGCAAGTTGAAGATGCCGAGCATCAATCTCAAACAATCCTTAAAGAAGCCGAATTACGTGCTGAAACCATTAAAAAGGAAAAGCAACTAGAAGCCAAAGAAAGGTTTGTGCAGTTAAAGTCTGAACACGACCGCGAAGTGATGGACCGCAATCGCAAATTGGGTGAAGCCGAAAATCGCATCAAGCAGAAAGAGATTTCTGTTACCCAAAAAGAAACAGGGCTCGACAAACAAACCAAAGACAATGAAGTAATCAAGGATAACCTAAATCGTCAGATTGAATTGGTAAACCTAAAACGTACTGAATTAGAGAAAAACCAAGAAGAGCATATTCGTAAACTTGAAAAAATTGCAGGTTTAAGTGCAGAAGATGCCAAAGCCCAATTAATTGAAGGTTTAAAGCAAGAAGCCCATTCTCAAGCATTGTCTTTACAACAAGATATTATTGAAGAAGCAAAATTAAAGGCCAATAAAGAAGCCCGCAAAATTGTTATTCAGTCTATTCAACGTACGGCTGCAGAAATTACCATTGAAAACACTGTAACCGTTTTCAACCTAGAAACCGACGAAATTAAAGGACAAATTATTGGTAGGGAAGGACGTAATATTCGTGCGATTGAAGCTGCAACAGGGGTTGACCTTATTGTAGATGATACGCCAGAAGCCATTATTCTTTCTTCATTCGATCCGCTAAGACGCGAAATTGCCCGCTTAAGCTTACAACGTTTGGTGGCCGATGGCCGGATCCACCCAGCGCGTATTGAAGAAGTGGTAGAAAAAACTCGTCGCCAATTAGAAGAGCAAGTAATGGAAATTGGAGAAAGAACCGTTATTGAAATGGGGATCCATGGCTTGCACAAAGAATTGGTACGTATTGTAGGTAAAATGCGTTTCCGTTCTTCTTATGGTCAAAACTTGTTAATGCATAGTCGTGAAACTGCTAATTTATGTGGAATCATGGCAGCAGAACTAGGGATGAACCCTAAATTGGCTAAACGTGCCGGATTATTGCACGATATTGGTAAGGTTCCAGACGAAGAAACCGAATTGAGCCACGCATTGCTAGGAGCCAAATTGGCTGAAAAATATGGCGAAAATCCAGCAGTTGTTAATGCAATTGGGGCTCACCACGATGAAATGGAGATGCAATATGTGATTTCTCCAATTATTCAGGCCTGTGATGCCATTAGCGGTGCTCGTCCTGGGGCGCGTCGTGAAATCATGCAACAATACCTGCAAAGAATCAAAGACCTTGAGAACCTAGCCATGGCGTATCAAGGAGTTGAAAAAGCCTATGCAATTCAAGCAGGACGTGAATTACGCGTAATTGTTGAAGCAGAAAAAGTAACCGATGGCGATAGCGACAAACTAAGCTTTGAGATTGCACAAAAAATTCAGACAGAAATGACCTATCCTGGTCAAATCAAAGTAACCGTTATTAGAGAAAAAAGAGCGGTAAACGTAGCGAGATAAAAAATATTCTGTTTAGCAGTTATATTTTATAATTTTTTCTATACCTTTGCCGTCCGCAAAAAAATAAAGTTATGGACGCAGCAGTTCAGTTTGTACACGAACAATTGACCGTTAAAAAACAACACCCTAAGTTTAAAGCAGGTGACAATGTCACTGTAAACTATAAAATTGTAGAGGGTGGTAAGGAACGTATCCAAAGTTTCCGTGGCGATGTAATTAAATTACAAGGCACTGGAGCAACGGCTTCTTTTACAGTTCGCAAAATTTCAGATGCAGTAGGTGTTGAACGTTTGTTCCCTATGTTATCGCCAAATATTGATTCTATCTTGTTAAACAAGACTGGTAAGGTTCGCCGCGCCAAATTGTACTACTTGAGAGAGCGTAGTGGTAAAAGTGCTCGTATTAAAGAAAAACGTTTCTAAACGTTTTGTTGAAATAGTTAAAAGCGGAAGCCTAGTTATGCTAAGCTTCCGCTTTTTTGTTAAATATTACGCGAATGATAATATTTAATTGTGAGGCAGTTGATTTGCCTTAACTTTATTTTCTCAAAAAACAATTTTTATGGGCAACTTAGGATTTCAAGAAATTTTACTTATTGCAGTAGTTGTATTAGTTTTATTTGGTGGTCGCAAGATTCCAGAGTTCATGAAAGGTTTAGGCAAAGGAATTCGTGAGTTCAACGATGCCAAAAACAATGTGAAGAAAGAAATAGAAGAAGGTATGAAGGAAAAAGACCAAACTAGTACACAACCGTAATTCAATTTACTCTTAAAGCTTTTTAGCCTTTGTTTCGCTTCAGCACAATCAAAGACTACCATAATGCATTACAGAACGGCCAAACCACCTGTGTGGAGGCCGTTCGTTATTATGTAGGGTCTATAGCAACCAATAATCATTTAAATGCTTATTTAGAAGTATTTACAGAAGAAGCTATTGCTATGGCGGAATCTTTAGATGCAAAACGCCAATCAGGTGCGCCACTAGGAAAATTACACGGTGTTGTTGTAGGAATTAAAGATGTTATCTGCTACAAAGGACACAAGGTTTCTGCCGGTTCAAAAATTCTAGAAAATTTTCAGTCAATATACCACGCAACTGTTGTTGAAAAATTATTGCAAGAAGAAGCCATTATTATAGGCCGACAAAACTGCGATGAATTTGCCATGGGAAGCAGCAATGAAAATTCTGCTTACGGTGCGGTGAAAAATGCAATAGACACATCACGCGTACCTGGCGGATCTTCTGGCGGTTCGGCCGTTAGTATACAAGCAGGTCTTTCCATGATTAGTTTGGGGTCAGATACCGGTGGTTCTGTTCGTCAACCTGCAGATTTTTGTGGCGTTGTTGGGTTGAAACCTAGTTATGGTAGAATTTCTAGGTATGGATTAATTGCTTATGCTTCATCCTTTGATCAGATTGGCATTTTTGCTTTAACAGTAGAAGATGCAGCATTAGTTTTAGAAGTAATTGCAGGAGCGGATGATTATGATAGTACCGTTTCCGTAACACCTGTTCCAGATTATTCAAAAAACATTTTACCTAGTCAAAAAAAATACCGCATTGCCTATTTTAAACAAGCACTTGAACACGCGGGTTTAGATTCAGAAATAAAAAATAGTATACTCTCACTTATACAATCTTTGCAATTGCAAGGACATACTGTGGAGTCTATTGAGTTTGATTTATTAGATCAAATTGTTCCAACCTATTATGTACTAACAACGGCAGAAGCATCAAGTAATCTTTCTAGGTTTGATGGAGTTAGATATGGTTATCGTGCCCCAATAGATAATGCAGATTTAAACGAATTATACAAAGCATCCAGAACTGCAGGATTTGGTAAAGAAGTACAACGCAGAATTTTATTAGGAACTTTTGTTTTGAGTGCAGGATATTTTGATGCATACTTTACAAAGGCACAACAAGTGCGTAGAATTTTATTAAATAAATCAACCGAAGTATTTAAACAGTACGATGCCATCATATCACCAACTGTTCCTTTTACTGCCTTTAAAATAGGCGAAAAATCCAGCGACCAAGTAGCCATGTTTTTGGCAGATATTTATACTGTTTTTGCAAACCTTGTGGGGATACCTGGCATATCAATTCCCTTATTCCAACATTCTAATGGTTTGCCTTTTGGCTTGCAAATTATGACCAATCAATTTGCAGAAACTACCTTATTGCAATTGTCTAATCAGTTAATGCAAAGCAAAGCAATCAACCCATAATTTGTTGCTGATGCAATCATTTTATTTCATCAAACATTGGCACCAATTTTTTTTATGTAGCCTAATTGTATGCTTTTTTTCTTTGCATGCAAACGCTATTCCAATTGATTCAATTATAAAGCCAAAATCAGCATTAATAGATACAACCAAGGATCGGTATGGCTTTCAGAGTTTATTTAACGACAACCATTTTGATGCAAGTAAACCATATACAGCCCAACTAAATCCTAGAGCAGTTTCTTTTGTACAAGAATATATGCGCAAACAAGGCAAAGAATTGGAGCGCATGAAAACTTGGGGTAAACCTTATTTTGATTTATACGATAATATATTAGCGCTCTATGGTATACCCAAAGAAATGAAATACCTCAGTGTGATTGAAAGTCATTTGCAATCGGGTTTGGTTTCATGGGCAGGAGCAGTAGGACCTTGGCAATTAATGGACTACAAAGCAAAGCGTTTTGGATTAAGAGT
>JAPLEL010000011.1 GCA_026391415.1 Bacteroidota bacterium | reverse complement strand
CTTGGAACCATCATGGAGCTTTACAATCCTTTACCCAAAACAACCAGTTATTAGGTTCGGCAGTTGGCCCGGGTAGCAATACTTTTAAAATGCTTAGTAGTTATAATAGAGGTTGGAAGCGTTATTTATTTAGCTTCGAAAATATAAGTAACGACCCGCAATATCATGCTAATAGCCCATGGACAGACAAAGTTTTTGGTGCTGGTGCAGATTTTAGTTTTAAACATTTTATTGTTAGCTCGCAACTAAAAACAGTGGTACAAAAAAACTATGGTTGGGAGCTCAATAATAATGTAACCAATATTTTTATTTGTCTAGGGATAAATTATTTATTTTAATTTTTTAATTATGCGTGCCATTTTTATTTACTTGGTTTTGGCTATTACCACTTTGTTATTTTCTAATACAAGCTATGCCCAAACCGTAACCGACCAACAGCAGGTTTTATACTTAAGAAGGCTACAATTATTAGGAAAATTTAATACCAACTATAGTTTTCAGCAACGTAATATTATTGCAGAACAAACAAGCATTCCTACAATTGTAAAAGATTTTTCATTTGGCGATATTATTCCTAAAAAAAATTCAGATTCTACAAACAACTTTTTTCGAGTACTGAACTTTTTTCGAGTACTGCCTTTGCATAAATGGGATGTGTACAATACGCACCATCCTATTACCATTAATGATGCCGAAATGGTTCCTAGTGTTGGATATCAAACCCTAATTACTACCGGTATTTTTTACAAAAAAAATCATTGGACAGCACAACTAAAACCTGTTTTTCAGTTTACAGAAAATAAGCCTTACGAAACTTTTTATACAGAATTTGTTGCACAGCACTGGCACGACTACTACCAATGGATTAATAAAATTGATTTACCCGAACGCTTTGGCACCAATCCTATTAACAAATTAAATCCTGGTCAGTCTTACCTAAAATACAATTTTAAAAATTCGTCTATTGGCATTTCAACCGAAAATATGTGGTGGGGTCCGGGCTATTACCAGTCTTTATTAATGACCAATAACGCAGCTGGTTTTTTGCACCTTAGTTTCGAAAGCAAGCATCCTTTAAAAACAATTTTTGGATCGGTTGAATGGCAGGTAATTACCGGATTACTTAATAATTCAAATATTGAACCACTCGAGCCCCGAAGAATTTATAATGGCCAATTTTTATACCAACCCAAATTAAATGAACAAAGAATTATTTCGGGCGCCACAGTAAGTTTTCAACCAAAATTTTTAGAAGGATTACATATTGGTTTTGCAAAAACGGCTTACTTATATACTACCGATGCCAAAAGCCCGCTAGACTATTTACCGCTTTTTGGCTTTTATGGATTAAAAACAACTACTGCCGAAAAAAACAACCGCAAACAAATGATGGGTACTTTGTTTTTTAGGTACCAAATGAAAAATGAAAAAGCAGAAGTATATGCCGAGTTAGGCAGAAACGACAAAACAATGAGCCCACTATTTTTTATGGATGACGCTGCAGCGCCAACTGCATTTGTAGCAGGTTTTAGAAAAATGTTTCCACTAAAAAAGGAAACTAGTTTTGAATTGGCTGCCGAGTTTACACAACTTGGTTTTAATAGTACCAATTTAATTTCTAATGTAAAAAGTTGGTATTTGTCCGACACTGTAAGGCATGGTTATACCAATAATGGCAAAGTAATTGGTTCTGGCATAGGACCTGGTGGCAATAGTCAATTAATTGAATTGGCTTATAACAATGGCATTGATAGAATTTCTCTACAATTAGAAAGACGTATTCACAACAATGATTTTT
>JAPLEL010000242.1:6227-12454 GCA_026391415.1 Bacteroidota bacterium | reverse complement strand
GCTCTTCCGATCTACTGTTTATCCATATAATGGTCGGCTAAATTGATAAATAGGGTGTAGTGGCCAGCTTCGCTTTCCATAAATTTTCTGTAAAAATTACGCAGGTATTCATCTTCTAATCCTTCACTCAGTCTTTTAAATCTTTCGCAACTTCTTGCTTCAATTAAAGCCATGGTAAGCATTTGGTCTAAAAATCGGTCTTCGATTCTTCCACCTTTTTTTTGAAATGCTATTAAACAGTTTACATATTCGTCTCTACGTTGTTTTCCTAAAGAATGTCCTCTTTTTCGTAATTCTTGTACTACCATTCTAAAATGCCCCCATTCTTCGGTAACAATTGGCGCCAAAGAGTCAACCAATAAGTCTTTATCGGAATATCGTTGGATATATGAAATACAGGTAAGTGCCGCTTTCTGCTCGCAATAAGCATGGTCGGTTAAAATGGCTTCAATTGAAATACTAGCCAAATCAACCCATCGTGGATCTGTAGGCAATTGTAAGCCAAGAATGTTTTTTGTATGTGTTGATAGTTCCATCCATTTGGTTGTGTAAAGTTGCAAATATCAATTAGATTTTGCGTTTAAAGAAATCAGTTCTTTGTTAGTAAACTTACTAGCAATAACAATTTTGTATCTTTGCGCATGCAATTGAATGATAAAATGTTAGCGGACATACTATTGAATCTGTCGATTCCCGCTTTAAATAAGATGCAAGAGAAGGCTAACAATGCTATTCTAAAAGAAAAAGATATTCTATTATTATCTCCAACAGGTTCTGGAAAAACACTCGCTTTTTTATTAGCAGTACTGGAATTATTAAACAAAGAGTCTAATCAAGTACAGTGTTTAGTACTTACACCATCTAGAGAATTAGCCATACAAATTGAACAAGTTTGGAAAAAAATGTCCACCGGTTTTAAAGTGAGTTGTTGTTATGGTGGGCACGATATGCAAACTGAAATTCAAAATTTGATTGAACCCCCAGCACTACTGATAGGAACTCCAGGTAGAATTGGCGACCATTTTAGAAGGGAGACCTTATCGCTTAACTCAATCAAAACATTGGTATTAGACGAGTTCGATAAATCTCTAGCATTAGGTTTCGAAGAAGAGATGCGTTTTGTAATTGAAGCATTGCCAGCATTATCCAAAAGGGTATTGGTATCAGCTACTGCAGCCATTCAAGTACCTGAATTTACTGGTGTTACGCATTTACAAGTATTGGATTTTATTGATCCAATAGATGCCGATGAAAATTTGAGTTTACAATTGGTTATTTCTGAAGATAAAGACAAAGTAGATCGGTTGGTTCAATTACTAAGTTATATTGGTGCAGAACCTACGCTAATTTTTTGCAATCACAGAGATGCGGTTGAACGTACATCTCAACTATTGCAACAAAAAGGAATTCCTAATGCCGCATTTCATGGTGGAATGGAGCAAATGCAAAGAGAACAAACCTTAATTCAGTTTAGAAATGGTTCGGTTCTTTTTTTAGTAGCTACAGATTTAGCTGCACGGGGACTTGATATTCCAGAAATCAAGCACGTTATACATTATCACCTTCCTTCTACGGAAGCAGAATTTACACATAGAAATGGCCGTACTGCAAGAATGCATGCAACAGGAACTGCGTATTTATTAATGCATGCAACAGAACCAATGCCTTATTATATTCGGGAACAACTAGTACCACTAGAGTTGCCTCATCACCTTAAACCACCTAAAACAGCAAGCTATACCACTATTTATATAAATGGTGGAAAGAAAGACAAATTAAATAAAGTAGATATTGTTGGGTTCCTAGCCCAAAAAGGTAAATTGGAGAAAGACGATATAGGCTTAATTGTTGTGAAAGATTTCAATGCTTTTGTTGCCGTGAAAAAGCACAAAGTAAATGGGCTGCTTAATTTGGTACAAGATCAGAAAATAAAAGGAACTAAATATAAAATTGTAGTGGCTAAATAGTTATTATATTTTGGTAACTATCAATATACAATTGCTCTACTTTGGTTCTAGCCCATTGTGTTTTACGTAAAAATTTCAAACTAGATTGAATACTAGGATTATCGGTAAAACACTTAATCTGTATGCGTTTGCCTAATTCTTCCCATCCATAATGGTTGGCTAAAAATACAACAATGGCTTCGAGTGTTTTGCCGTGTAAAGGGTCTTTATTTCCTATTATTGCCATTGTCAAATATAAACAATCCTATTCAATTGATTAATTAGCATTTATCTGAATGCTGCAACAAAAAAATAACTATTTTTAATCATACAATTGAACCTTATGAGAATAGTACCATTCTTCCTTTCAAGCATAGCAACAGCTGCCTTAGTAGTAGGGTTAAATACACAATTACCATTAGGCGGATCAAAATCACCTCGATTAGGTTATTTTTTGTCGCCCCAACAAGGTTTTTGGCAGAATGCAGAAGCAACCAATCAATCTTATACAGAAAACCTAACTATCAAAGGCTTAAAAGACAAGGTAGATGTTTTTATTGATGAGCGTTTGGTACCCCATATTTATGCTGAGAATGATTTAGATGCTTATTATGTACAAGGTTTTTTACATGCAAAATTTCGTTTGTGGCAAATGGAATTTCAAACCTATGTTGCTGGTGGAAGACTCAGCGAAATTCTAGGAGAGGAAAGATTACCGCTAGATCGTTTTTTTAGACGAATTGGAATGGTTTATGGTGCAGAACAAACCATGGAACGCATGAATAAAGATCCTTTAATGAAAGCAACTGTTGACGCTTATGCCAATGGTGTGAATGCTTATATTAAAACACTCAAGCCCGAGCAAATTCCATTTGAATATAAATTATTAGATTACAAACCCGAGCAATGGACACCCGTAAAAACCTATTTGTTTTTGATGTTTATGTCTTATGATTTAACCGCAAGAGGTGCTACAACTGACCTTAAAATGACGAATGCAAAAAACTATTTGGGATTTGAATCATTTGACAAATTGTTTCCAAATATTCAAGATTCTTTAGATCCTATTATACCAAAGTCAACTGTATTTACTCAACCATCTTTTAATCCTATTATTCCAAAAGATATAGATTCTATTTATTTGAATAAAACAAATAATTCAAGTGAAACAATAGCTCCATTGGTTCCTAATATAAACAATGGTAGCAATAACTGTATGAAGTTCAAATTAATACACCTACACACAATACTTATGGAGCAAGCTTTCCAGGTTCTCCCGCTGTGATTATTGGATTTAATGATAGCATTGCTTGGGGCGTAACAAATGCAGGTAGAGATGTAATAGACTATTACAATATTAAGTTTAAGGATACCACTATGCAAGAGTATTGGTATAATGGCGAATGGAAAAAATCTTCTCATAGAATTGAAACAATAAAAATAAAAGGAAAACCAAATTTAGAAGAGTTAATTGCTGTTACAGATTTTGGCCCTGTGATGTACGATCGATCATTTAAAAATGCCAGTACAGAAGGGAAATACTTGGCCATTAAATGGACAGCTAATACTGCGGGAAATGGATTACAAACTTTTTACCAACTCAATCGAGCAAAAAATATAACAGATTATCAAAATGCAATAGATACCTGGACATGCCCAGGTCAAAATTTTGTTTTTGCATCGAAATCTGGCGATATAGCTATTAAGCAACAAGGGGCGTTTATAGCTAGATGGAAACGTCAGGGAGATTTTATTATGCCAGGAACTGATAGTAGTTATGATTGGCAAAAAATTATACCCAGTATTGAAAATCCAATGATTGTTAATCCGGCAAGAGGGTTTGTAAGTAGTGCCAACCAAATGCCTACCGATTCAGCCTATCCTTATTATTTAGGTGCAGCAACTAATTTCCCTTTGTTTAGAGGTATTATCATTAATAGAAAACTTGCATCAATGAATGGCATTACTGCAAAAGATATGCAGCAAATGCAAACGGATAATTACAATGTTTTTGCAGAAATGGCAAGACCAGTATTATTAAAATACATCGACGAAAAATTATTAAATGTTAATGAACAAAGGTATGTATCGATACTAAAAAAATGGAATTTGAAACAAGATATAGCAGAACAAGGTGCTACCATTTTTAATGCTATATGGGATAGTTTATCACAAGAAGTTTTTCAAGACGATTTTCAAAAAGTCAAACAGTCTATGCCTTGGCCAGAAGATGCAACGCTTTTACAAAGTTTGTTAAAAGACAGTGTCTATGCATATGCCGACAATATCAATACAAAAAACAAAATAGAAACCATTCAAGACGATATACTCTTAGCGGTAAAAAAAGCATCTGCATATTTGCAGCAACTAGAAAAAGCCGATAAATTAAATTGGGCTGATGTTAAAGACACTCGAGTAAATCATTTATTAAAAATCCCTGCATTGAGTCGCTTACATTTATCAATTGGAGGTGGAAAAAACTGTATCAATGCAACTACAGAATTGCATGGCCCAAGTTGGCGTATGGTTGTACACTTAACCGACGAAATTGAGGCCTATGGAGTTTATCCAGGCGGACAAAATGGAAATCCTGGCAGTATATTTTACGATAATTTCATTGACAGTTGGGCCGCAGGAATCTTTTATCGTTTATTGTTTTTAAGTAAACAAGACGCAGAAAAACACGAAAAAATTAAATGGCATATTACATTTATTAATGGGTAAACTTTTTTTTATGAAAATTATCACCGCTATTTTTTTAACAGGCTTTCTTGCCTTTACTATAGGACTTTTTACCATCTTACCTTGGTGGTCATTTGTATTTACTTCTTTTATTGTAGCTGTTGCTATTCACCAAAAACCTATGCTTGCCTTTTTATCTGGGTTTAGTGGATTATACATTTTATGGACACTATTAGCTGTTTTAAAAGATACAGACAATGAACATATATTATCAACCAAAGTGGCAAACTTATTTCCATTAGGGGGTTCATATTGGCTTCTAATTCTAATTACAGGTTTAATTGGTGGACTGGTTAGTGGACTTGCTGCAACTGCGGGATGTAATTTTAGAAAGAGATCTTCTTTTAATACAAAAATAAATAAATAGAAAGGTTTGGTAGTCTCTACTACCAATTTTTATAAATTATTACTTATGAGTAAAATATGGTTCTTTCTAATGGTATTATTGGTTAATAGCTCAATACATGCATCTGTTATTTCAGGATCAATTCGCCAAAAAAATGGACAATTACTACCATTTGCTTCTATACTAATTAAAGGAAATTCTAAAGGAACAACTGCAAATAGTAAGGGTTTTTATTCCATGAACTTAGAGCCAGGAACCTATGTATTGGTTGTGAAACATATAGGATATCAATCTGTTGAAAAGTCAATTAAAATATTGGCTGCAGACCAATTAGTTGACTTTGAAATGGAAGCACAACAATATAATTTAAAGGAAGTAATTATTAAATCTGGTGGAGAAGATCCAGCTTATGCAATTATTCGTAATGCCATCGCACAAAGGTTAGTCCATTTAAATGAAATTAAAAGATTTGAATGTGATGTGTATTTAAAAGGTCAATTACAACTACGCGACTATCCCAAAAAGTTTATGGGCAAAGCAGTTGATTTTGAAGATGGAGATACTAGTAAAAGAAAAATGATTTTTTTATCAGAATCTATTGCTAAGTATTCATTTGAAGAGCCAAATAAGAAAAAAATAGAAGTTCTTTCTACTAAAGTTAGTGGTAGAAGTGATGGATTTGGATTTAGTAATCCACAAATTATTTCTTTTTATGAAAACATCATTTCTATTGGAAGAAGCTTAAATCCACGTGGCTTTATTTCTCCAATAGCAAATAGTGCGCTAAATTTTTATCGCTATAAATTTGAAGGATCTTTTTTTGAAAATGGAAAAGAGTTTAGTAGGATAAAAGTAATTCCTAAAAGAAAATATGAGCCATTATTTTCGGGATACATAACAATAGTAGAAAACGAATGGCGGATACAAAGTTTACAATTGACATTAGTGAAAGAACAACAAATGCAATTGGTGGATACCCTTGTAATAGAACAATTATATGTTCCTATCGACAAAAACAAATGGGTCATAAAAAGTCAAGTCATATATCCTTCAGGAAAATTCTTTGGTTTTAATTTCTTTGGAAATTTTTTACAGGTATATGATCATTTTAATGTCAATCCAAAGTTTTCTAAGAATTTCTTTAATAATACAATTATAAAATTCGAAGATAGTTCTAATAAAAAATCAATGGC
>JAPLEL010000242.1:1521-6202 GCA_026391415.1 Bacteroidota bacterium | reverse complement strand
GTATCAGGCCTCTACCGCTTTTGTTAGAAGAAAGAGTTGACTATTTAAAAAAAGATAGTTTAGAACAGGTACAAAAAAGTCCAGATTATTTAGATTCACTAGATAGAATAAGAAATAAATTAAGGCTTAGTAATTTTATTTTTACAGGAAAAACCATTAGTATTCAAAAGCGCAAAGAATCTATCAATTTTCGTTCACTTTTATCTAGTTTCTATTATAATACGGTAGAAGGTGGCGTATTAAACCTTACACCAAGTTATTCTAAAAGGTATGAAGGCAGAAATTCTTTGAGCATAAATCCAGTTATACGATATGGATTTGGAAATAAGCACCTTAACACTAGTATTGGGATCAACTATAATTACGGAAAAAAATATCCTAAATCTGTAAATTTTTCGGGAGGCAAAAATGTATTTCAATTTAATAATGACCAGCCAGTTCCACCTTTTTTAAATAGTATTGTTACTTTGGCATCAACAAAAAATTACTTAAAAATATACGAAGCTAGTTTCTTTAAAATTGGCTACAATACTAGCTTTGGCAATGGTATTTCTGTTGGTGTTGATTTTCAATTCCAAAACAGACAGCCATTAAATAATTTATCGGATCTGCCTTCTTGGAAATCTAATCCAGATAGGGCTTATACACCTAATTATCCTGTTGAAATTTCAACTTCAAATATGCAAGCCAATAAAGCGAGTATTATTAATTTACGCATGAGTTGGAGGCCTGGATCTAAGTATATTGAACTGCCTAACCAAAAAAGGAATATAGGGTCAAAATATCCCATATTTGGGTTAACAGTTACTCAGGGTTTACAAGGTTTATTTAGTAGTGATGTGTATTATACAAAGTGGCGTTTTAGTATGAATGACAACTGGAATTTAAAACTAGCAGGACGTTTAAATTACAATGTAACAGTTAGTGGGTTTTTGAATAAAACAAAAGTTTTTATTCCTGACTATCAGCATTATCAAGGAAATCAATTGATTCTTTCAACGCCCTTCTTAAATAGTTTTCAACTAGCCCCATATTATCAATATAGTAATACCAATAAATTAAATGCATCAGCGCATATTGAATACCATTTAAATGGATTGTTAACCAATAAAATTCCGCTATTTAAAAAATACAATTGGTTCTTTGTAACAGGGGTTAACGCCTTGCATTTTGCACCAGAAAGTAATTATATAGAAACCTATTTTGGAATTGAAAATATTTTAAAAGTAATTCGCGTTGACTTTATACAAGGATTTGAACCTAATGGAAATAAACCTTCAGGGCTTAGATTAACATTGCCCTTTTTCAATAGATAGTTAACTAGTTTTTTTAGAACTAAGATATTTTATAACTTTGTTTTGAAATTTTGGCTACCCTGCAAGTAGCTCCAATTATTATAAATGGAACATTTTGTTATCAAGATGTCTAAAATTAACTACTATGTCGGTACTTCATAACCGTGTGTCTAATGATGAATTAAAGCAGCGAATGTTACAAGAAACAACGCCAAGAACTACTATTAGTTTTTACGCTTATTTCCCCATTCAAAACCCAAAGGAATTTAGAGATACTTTGTACAAACAACTCAATCAAATTCAAGTTTTTGGTAGAATTTATATAGCCAAAGAAGGTATCAATGCGCAAATTAGTGTGCCTTCCAATCATTTTGATTCCTTTAAAAATTACATAGAATCCATTGAACCATTTAAAAAACTACGTTTAAATATTGCAGTTGATGACGATGGTAAAAGTTTTTGGGTGCTGAAAATTAAGGTACGCGATAAGATTGTAGCAGACGGAATTGAAGATCCTAATTTTAGTATGGATCAAAAAGGCAAATATGTGAATGCTACACAAATGAATAATCTATTGCTAGATAAAGAAACAATAGTAATTGATATGCGTAACCACTATGAATACGAAGTGGGGCATTTTGAAAATGCCATAGAAGTACCATCCGATACATTTAGAGAGCAATTGCCTATGGCAGTAGAGATGATGAAAGGCAATGAAGATAAAAATATTATCATGTATTGTACTGGTGGTATACGTTGCGAGAAAGCAAGTGCTTTTATGCTGCACAAAGGTTTTAAAAATGTATCCCATTTAGAAGGTGGTATTATCAATTATGCCAAACAAGCCAAAGAATTAAATATTGCACCCAAATTCATTGGAAAGAATTTTGTATTCGATTATAGACTAGGAGAAAGGATTACAGAAGATATTATTTCTAATTGTCATCAATGTGGCCAACCATGTGATTCGCATACAAATTGTTTAAACGATGGCTGCCATTTACTTTTTATACAATGTAAAACTTGTGCAGATAAATATGAGGGATGCTGTAGTCAGGAATGCACTGATACCATTCATTTGCCATTAGAGCGACAAATTGCTATTCGCCAAGGCTTTGATAAGGGCCAACATATATTCAACAAAAGCAAGCAACGGTTAAGGCCAAGGCTAGATGAATTAAATGGCTTTTAGCACATTTATCAAATTTGCATCTGATATTTTCTTTGTTTAACTATATTGTGTTATCTAACTAGTGAAAACAATATCAACCATATTATTATTTATTTGCATGCTTGTTTATGTAGGCGGTTATCATTTGTTTTATGCTTGGCACCAAGCCAATTTAAAAACAGAAATGAAAGCCTATTTAAAGCAACATAAATCAAGCAAGTATGGAACTGTAATTCAACTTAAAACAAATAATGGTCAAATTAATGATACAAATTTTTCATGGGAAGATGAAGGAACTGAATTTAGGTATCACAATATGTTATATGATGTTGTAACAATTGACCATCAAGCTGCGATGGTTACTATTTGTTGTTTGTTAGATAATTCAGAAAATCAACTAGAACAACAAATAAATGACATACATAAAAACGAAAATAAGCAAACAACCAAATCTCATCTTTCTATAAAATATTTTTCAAATTTTTGTATCGTAAAGTCGAGTACTATTCAGTTTTATCCACTAGTAAATTTCTTATATAGTTCATTCCCCAAGAATAAAATTTCAAATTATTCTACCGAAATAATTTGTCCGCCTCCACAGGGTTGATTTTTTAAAACTATACAACAATTTAAAGTTGTACCTATTTTATTATTTCAACAAATATCTTTAAATGAATAAGTTCTTTTACTTAATTATATGTCTGTTTATTTTAGGCAATATACAAGCACAAAATTCCTTATCTGGAAAAGTGATAGATGCAAAATCAAAGAATCCATTAGCTGGCGCCGCTGTGCAGTTTGTAAATTCAAAATTGGGCACTGTTTCTAAAAAAGATGGCAGTTTTACAATTGATTGTAAAACAGTATCTGCAATTACTATTTCGTTTATAGGTTATGAAACAATTCAGCAATCAGTAAAAAATTGTACAGATGAATTGGTTATTAATTTACAACCTATAAATCAACACTTAGAAGATGTTGAAATTACTGCCACTTCTACTCAAAACAAATCCATTTTATATCAACCAATTTCTATTGGCAAATTGGTTTCAACAGAATTAAATAGAAATACAGGATTGTATTTAGACGATGCAATTAATACAAATATTGCTGGTGTTGCTATGCAGAGAAGGGCTGTATCTTCAGGTCAACAATTTAATATTAGGGGTTATGGAAATGGTTTACGCGGCTCTAATGGCATTAACAGTAATTTTGATGGCCAAGGTTCTAAAGTTTATTTAAATAGCATTCCTATTACAGATGCAGAAGGCATTACCCTAATGGATGATATTGATTTTAATTCTATTGGAAATGTTGAAATAACCAAAGGGCCTGCAGGAACTATTTATGGCTTAGCAATTGCTGGAGTAGTGAACTTAAAAACTATTAAACCAGAAAAAGGTAAAACTTCCATTGGTCAAGATCTAATGATTGGTAGCAACGGTTTACAACGTTTTACAACACATTTTCAAACAGCCACAGATCATGCTTCTGTAATTGTTAATTATGGCAAACAAAAGTTAGATGGATTTATGGTGCATACGGCATCTCATAAAGATTTTTTAAATATTGCTGCAGAATTTCAACCTAATGATAAGCAAACGATTTCAAGTTATTTTGGCTATAGCAATAGTTATGATGAAAGGGGAGGAGAACTCACAATTGGTCAATACGAAAGTTTTGATTACTCAGGTAATCCAGAATATATCAAACGCAATGGGCATTCTGAAATTATTAGTATGAGGGCAGGGTTAACACATGCCTATCAATTCAATAACCATTTTACTAATACAACAACAATTTTTGCTTCAGGGGTTAGTAATAATGCAAGTTCTGCTGGCGGATGGACGGATAAAAATCCTATTAATTATGGCTTTAGAAGTACGTTCGACATGAAATTTCCGTTAAAAAATGGCAATACACTAAGTAGTATTTCTGGTATTGAAATGCAACAGCAATATGCACAAATTATTGGATACAATATGGTAGCCAATCCAGCAAATGCAAATGCTTATTGGATAATAGGGTCAATGAAAAGTAACCAATCAACTATTTCAGGAACAAGTTCTTTATTTACAGAATGGACATTGTCAATGCCAAAAGATTTATCGATCACTGCAGGACTAGGCACAAGTAATATGCGTATAGAATTGAATGATAAATTTTATGTAGCAACTAATACCAATCCTACAAAGTTTTCTACTAGTTATAATGC
>JAPLEL010000242.1:0-1513 GCA_026391415.1 Bacteroidota bacterium | reverse complement strand
GGCCATTAATAAAGTGTTTAATAAATCAGTATCGGTTTATGCGTCTTACAGCAAAGGATATAAAGCACCGGTTAGTTCTAATTTCTTTATTCCTGCAACTGGAAAATTAAATACAGACTTGAAACCAGAAATGGGTAGTCAATTTGAAATTGGTACTAAAGGAATTATATTAAATGACAAGTTATCTTATCAAGTAGCATTGTTTAGTACACAGTTTGCCAATAAAATGACCGCTATTGCAGTGCCCTTAAATGGTTATATTTCAACTACTGCTTATTCTTATATTGCAAATAGTGGAAAGCAAGATAATAAGGGTTTGGAAATTACCTTAAAATACAATGCGTTTAGTTCTACTTCTAATTGTATCAGTTCCATCCAGCCATTTGCCAATTTAGCTATTAGCAATTTTAAATATGTTGGATATAGTTTTCAAAGTTTAAGTGCCGATAGGCTATCAGCGCTTGTTGCTAATTATGATGGAAAATCAGTAGCAGGTGTAGCACCCTTAATATTTAATTTTGGAACAGATTTCAAAACCAATTTTGGCATGTATGGAAATGCAACATATTCCTTTAAAGATGCGATGCCTATTTCATCTGATGGATTAAATAAAACAACTAGTTATAATTTATTGAATGCAAAAATTGGCTATCAAAATAAATTATCTAATAAAATGTTTGTAGATATTTATTTAGGTGCAAGCAACTTAACCAATGTGCAATATCCATTTATGGTGTTTGCCAACCAATTGCCCGATGCTTATTTGCCAGCACCAACCACCACTAATTTTTATGGTGGCGTTAATTTGAAATATAGTTTCTAATTATATAATTGGGTTTAAATAAGAGAGACTGTATTAATTATAATACAGTCTCTCTTATTTAATAGTTTAATCTACTTTATAAAATATTTAATTCTTTCAAACTATTTGAAACAGCTAATTCAATTTGTGTATCACTCAGTGTTTCTGGTTCAAATTGTTTGCCACTCACTTTTTCAAAAAGCTCAATATATCTTTTGCTAATAGTGTCAATCCAATCATCGTTCATTTCAGGAACTGTTTGACCTTCTTTTCCCATGAAATTATTTGCAATTAACCACTCGCGTACAAACTCTTTACTTAACTGTTTTTGTTTTTCACCAGAAATTTGTCTTTCAGCAAATCCTTCTAAATAAAAATACCTAGAAGAATCTGGTGTATGTACTTCGTCCATTAAATAAATAGTATCTCCAATTTTTCCAAACTCATATTTTGTATCAGCCAAAATCAACCCACGACTAGTAGCAATTTGTTTTCCTCTTTCAAAAAGTGCTAATGCGTATTTTTCTAGAGTCGACCAATCAGTTTCACTAACCAATCCTGTACTAATTATTTTTTCTTTCGATATGTCTTCGTCGTGTCCAGCATCTGCTTTTGTAGATGGTGTAATAATAGGTGAAGGGAAAAAGTCATTTTCTTTTAACCCCTCAGGTAAACTAACGCCACATAATTCTCTTAATCCACTAGCATAAG
>JAPLEL010000153.1 GCA_026391415.1 Bacteroidota bacterium | reverse complement strand
TCAAATTATTAATCCAGGGGTATGGTCCAAATATAATGGACTTGATCCTGAATATAATTCATCTACCTATATTGATGATGTTCCAACCATTACTTATGCAGTCGGTTTAAACATCGGATTCTAAAACATCAATTTTTAAATTACACAATTATGAAAAAAATATTTTCAACTCGATATTTACTTACAATCGCAATAGTAGCTTTGGCTATTACAGGTTGTAAAAAAACATTCTTGGACGAGTATAATCCAAGTAACAGAACTACGGATAATTATTATACAACAGTAACTGGCTATGAAACGCTAGTAACCTCATGTTATCCTTTGCTTCGTGATATTGCACAAGTACGTATTCCAACCCTCAATGGAACAGATATGTTTGCATCAGGTGGTTGGTTTGGTACGATTGCTTTCCCTTCACAAACAGCGCAAGCTGGGAGTTCCTATGATACCTATGATATTGGTTTGAACTCCTCCTTGGGTGAATTACAAACTTTATGGGATTTGTTATACAGAGAAATTAACAGATGTAACGCAGCTATTGAACGCGCGCCTGCAGTAGTTAATATTGTTGATTCTGTTAAAAATTCAAGAGTAGGAGAAGCTAAGTTTTTAAGATCATTGTCATTATTCTGGGCAGTACAACAATGGGGTGATGTTCCAATGCCTTTAAAAGAAACAACGGATGCAAGTTTAACGGTGGTTAGAGTTCCTTCAAAGGATATTTATACACAAATCATTGCAGATTTGAATGATGCGATTACTAAATTACCAAATACACAAGCTGCTGCGGGTAGAGTAACAAAAAATGCGGCTAAATTTTTGTTAGCGCGTGTTTATTTAACAAGAGGTTGGAATTTTAATGGTGCATTAGGCGGAACAGCAACTGATTTTAATAGTGCCTTGGCATTATGTGATGATGTAATTGCTTCTGGTTTGCACCCAATGGAAACTGACTGGAATAAATTATGGCCAATTCATAATAAGAATCCTAAAAAAGAAACAGCAACAGCAGCAAGTTCAGTAGCGGTTGCTAATGCAAGTAAAGAAGTTATTTTTGCAATTCAATATGCAAATGCGGCAGCTTATAATGGTGATGCGAATTTGAGTACTTCAACAGGTACGATAGGAAACGACTTGCATACTCGATTTAGTGGTGGACCCAATGATGTTGCACAGGAAGCAAGAACAGGTACCTATAATAGATGGTTGCCCGCTCACAGTGTAACCTGGGGTGCTTACCGTTTATTTGATCCAGTAATGGATACAAGATATGAGGGCACTTTTAACAGTGTTTCCTATGCTACATTAACTGGTTCAGTTTCATTTGCAAGTAATAAACCATATCCACAAGCACTTACGCTTAACTTTGTTGCTAGTGACACTACTGCAATAGTATTGCCTTGGAATGTAGATATGAGCGATGTAAAAAACTTAGGGGTTAATATACCGGGTGGTACCAAGAAATATTCTGTTCAAAATGTAGTCAATTTGTTTTGGCTAGGTAAGACAACAGCTACACAACAAATTACAGATCCATTAGGTTGGGGTGGTCCGATGTTCTGGAAATTTTTTCAACCAGGCATAACTTATGGTGATGGTTATTCAACATTCAATGATCCATTGTTTCGTTCTGCTGAATTATATTTAATGGCTGCTGAAGCAATCGTTAAAGGCGCAACAGGCGCAAAATTAGGAACAGCAGATGTTTATTATAATATTGTCCTTGATAGGGCTTTAGGAACTAATAAAGGTAAAGCGCCTAATCGTGCAACTAATCCTGGCAATGTGTTAGATCCATTAACGAATATTACTTCCTACAGGGCAACACCTGCTAATATCAATATTGATATGATTTTAGATGAGTATGGTCGTGAATTTTTAGGAGAAGGTAACGAGCGTTGGTATCAGTTAAAGCGTACCGGAAAATTAATTGAGCGCGCATCAAAATTCAACGGATGGACCGCTTGGGGTAAAGGTGGCGCACAACAAATTGCTGCGAAACATTACCTAAGACCAATTCCACAAGGTATGTTGGATAATTCAAGTCCTAGAATAGAACAAAACCCTGGGTATTAATAAAGGGGTTGTTGATTATAAAAAAGCCAAGTTCTTAATGGAACTTGGCTTTTTTATTTGCTAAGAATAGCATCTAGATAATATCTTTATTATATATTATTTTTCTTAATTTTGGTTATGAAAGCGTTTTTTTCTAAAAAATTCGATTTTAATAAAAAGCCAAATTTCATTACTGTTTTATGGTTTTTGGTGCCTTTCATTGCATTGATCATTGAAGGGTTAAGGGGGGACGCGTTTATAAATAATTACCTCATTTTTAAACAGGTATTTTGGCATTCGCTTCATCAAGAAAATTTATATCAGTTTTACCCAGAACAATATGTAGACAAAAACCATTATGGTCCTTTATTTGCAGTTTTAATTGCGCCTTTTGCCATTTTACCTAATTATCTGGGGCTATTGTTATGGGGCATGCTTAATGTATCCCTATTATTTTATGCAGTTGGAAAGTTGCCCATCTCTTTTTGGGGTAAAAATATTATTTTATTAATATCCTTAATCGAGACACTTACTTCTATCCAAAATTTACAATTTAATCCCATGTTATGCAGCTGGATTATATTGTCCTATGTAGCTATTAAAAATAGCCAATTAAGTTTGGCTGCTTTTTTGATAATTGCTGGCACATTCATTAAAATATACGGTGTTGTTGCTTTACCATTTATTTTTTTCACGAAAGATTATAAAAAAATGATTGGGTATTTAATATTATGGACAATTATTTTGTTTTGTTTACCCATGTTTATTTCAAGCCCTGAATTTGTTTACCAATCTTATATTGATTGGTTTCATGTAGTATTGGAAAAAAATACAGAAAATATTAATTCCTATTTGAATGAAGGTATGCAGGATATTTCAGTAATGGGTATTGTTAAAAGGACTACAGGGTTTCATCACTTAGCTAATTTTTATTTTATCATACCTGCTGGTATATTGATGCTACTTCCTATGTATCGTTTTTCAAAATGGGGAAATACTAATTTTCAACTAACTTATTTGGCACAACTATTAATTGGCGTAGTTATTTTTAGTACTTCTGCAGAATCACCCACTTATGTCATTGCAGTAGTTGGATTTAGTATTTGGTATGTTTTGCATGCGCCAAAGCCTACATTGTATATGTATGTATTGCTTATTTTAGTGCTTATATTTACAGTTTTTTCACCCACTGATTTATTCCCTAAAATTTTACAAGCCATCGTTAAAAAATATGCTTTAAAAGCACTGCCTTGTTTTTTGGCTTGGTTGTTTATAAGTTATAATTTGCTGTTTAATTCATTTGATACTAAATTAGCTCCCGATGCAAAAGCTTAATATAATATTGCCTGCTCATAATGAGCATGGAAACATCAATCCTATCTATAATGAAATCTTAGTTGCTTTATCCAGTTGCAAATATGATTATGAAATTTTATTTGTTGATGATGGGAGCACAGATGATACGCTCATTCAAATTAAAAATTTAGCAAATTCCGATTCTAAAGTTAAGTTTATAGAATTATCCAGAAATTTTGGACATCAAAATGCTTTGAAGGCAGGTATTGATGCAACAAATGCAGATATACTGATAATGATGGATTGTGATTTACAACATCCGCCTTATCTAATCAATGAGTTGCTAAAAAATTACGAGTTAGGAAATGAAATTGTCAGAACGCATCGTGTTGATCACTTATCCACCGGTTTTTTTAAGGCTAAAACATCTAATTTATTTTATAAAATATTAAATAAGTTATCTGATATTAAATTGGAACAAGGTTCTGCTGATTTTAGATTAATTAGTGGGCCTGCAATTACCCAATTAAAGTCATTTAATGAATTTGATTTATTTTACCGTGGTTTAATCAAATGGATGGGGTATAAGCAAATTAGTATTGAATATAAAGCCGAAGAACGTTATACTGGTGTTACAAAATACACCTACAAAAAAATGATTAGTTTTGGATTAAAAGGGTTTACCTCATTTAGTACCAAGCCATTGTATTTTGCTGCTTATTTAGGTTTCTTTTTTGCAAGTATATCTATTATGTATATTCCATATATAGTTTATACTTTTTACGTGGGAACGGCAGTTCCAGGATGGGCATCTGTAATTGCCACAGTCGCTTTTTTTGGGGGCGTTAACTTGATGATACTAGGAATTATTGGGGTTTATTTAAGTAAATTATTTGCACAAAGTAAAAATAGACCCCACTATATCATTAAAGCGTCCAATTTATGACGCCTAAAATTTTACTAAGCTTTGATGTTGAGGAGTTTGATATGCCCCTTGAGTATAATTTTAATATTGCTATTGCAACTCAAATGGAAATTGGAAAGAAGGGCTTGGATAATTTAATGCCTATTTTAAATGATCAAAATTATACGGCCACTTTATTTACTACAGCGAATTTTGCGAATCATTATCCTGATACCGTAAAACTGCTTTCTGATGAGCATGAAATTGCATCTCATACTTTTTATCATTCTAACTTCACAACAGCGCATTTGCTATCCTCCAGGCTAAGATTATCTGAGATTACTGAAAAGTCCATTACAGGCTTAAGAATGCCT
>JAPLEL010000007.1 GCA_026391415.1 Bacteroidota bacterium | reverse complement strand
ACATAATCGGCAGCTGATGAAGCCAAGAAAACTGCTGGACCTTTAAAGTCATTAATTTCTCCCCAACGTCCTGCAGGAATTCTATCTAAAATTGTTTTGCTTCTTTCTGGATCATTGCGCAAAGCCTCTGTGTTATCTGTTGCAATATAACCTGGTGCAATGCCATTTACATTCACCCCTTTTGAGGCCCACTCATTGCTAAGTGCTTTTACCAAACTACTTAATGCGCCCTTACTTGCAGCATATCCTGGAACATTAATACCACCTTGAAAACTTAAAAGAGAACAAGTGAAAATAATTTTTCCAGAGCCATGTTCTAGCATTTTTTTTCCAATTTCACGCGCTAAAATAAATGGCGCATCTAAGTTTAAAGACAATACTTTATCCCAGTATTCATCTGGATGTTCTGCAGCAGGTTTGCGCATAATCATGCCAGCATTATTTATTAAAATATCTATTACCGGATTTTCTGCTTGAACAACACTTATAAATTGGCCTAAACTTTCGCGGTCAGATAAATCGGCTTGGTAGGCTGTAAATTTTCTTCCCACAGCTTTTACGGCTATTTCAATTTCGCTTCCCGTTTTTTCTAAAGATCCTGAAACACCAATAATATTGGCACCTGCTTCGGCCAATCCGATAGCCATGGCTTTTCCTATTCCTTTATTACAACCGGTAACTAGTGCTGTTTTGCCAGTTAAATCAAATAATATTTGGTTACTCATAGTGTGAATTTTGCGCAAAGATGCAATTATTGCACAAATTAACAATCAGGTGTGATCTTTTGCCAGTTAAAATAGTTCCGAGCATTTCTATAACAGATGTCTTGAATGATATTTCCTACCCATTCTAGATCGTTTGGCATTTCTCCATTTTCTATTTCTTCTCCAAATAAATTACACAAAATTCTTCTAAAATATTCGTGCCTAGGAAAAGAAAGAAAGCTTCTTGAATCGGTTAACATACCTACAAACTTACTCAACAAGCCCATATTTGAAAGCGCATTCATTTGTTTCACCATGCCATCTTTTTGGTCTAAAAACCACCAAGCAGATCCATATTGTACTTTACCCGCAACAGAACCGTCATTGAAATTGCCCACCATGGTAGCCATCAATTCATTGTCGGCAGGATTTAAATTATAGATGATTGTTTTTGCAAGTTTATTTTCGGTATCTAATTTTCCTAAGAATTTGGCCAATGCTTTTCCTTGCGAAAAATCACCAATAGAATCCCATCCAGTATCTGGGCCTAATTGGTTTAGCATGCGTGCATTATTGTTGCGCAATGCCCCTAAATGAAATTGTTGTACCCATGATTTTTCGTGATCCCATTCTGCAAAATGAATCAACATGGCTGATTTAAATTTGCGTTGCTCAATTTCATTTAAAGATTTTCCGCCGTGAATTTCATTAAAAATAGCATCAATTTCAGAACCTGTAAAATCTTCTGCATAAATTTCTTCGAGACCATGATCAGATACAGAACAACCTGCTTCAGCAAAATAATCGTGCCTGCTTTGCAGCGCATACAAATAGTCGTCGAAAGAAGCAATTGAAATACCGGTTACTGCTTGCAGTTTTTGAATATACTTATTAAAAATTTCCGCATCAGTTACATTCATAGCATTGTCTGGTCGAAATGCTGGCAAAATTGGAATTTCAAATCCTTCTTGTTTCATTTGATGATGAAAGGCCAAATCGTCTAATGGATCATCTGTTGTACAAACCAATGCCACGTTCATTTTACGCAATAAATTACGAACAGAAAATGCAGGGGTTTGTAAAAGTGCAGAAGCTACTTCAAATACTTCATTCGCATTTTTTGCACTCAACACATCTGTAATACCAAAATAACGTTGTAATTCTAAATGCGTCCAGTGGTATAAAGGGTTACGCAAAGTATAAGGTACAGTTGCTGCCCATTGTTGAAATTTTTCGAGGTCTGATTTATCTCCTGTTACATACGACTCATCTATTCCATTGGTTCGCATTGCACGCCATTTGTAATGATCTCCGTACAACCAAGCTTCTGTTATGTTTTTAAACTGATAGTCGTTTGCAATTTGCGCAGGTAACAAGTGGCAGTGATAGTCAATCACTGGCATGTGTTTGGCATACTGGTGATAAAGCGTTTGAGCTGTTTTGGTGTTTAATAAAAAATGCTCGTCCAAGAAATCTTTCATACGTCTTCTTTAAATCAATATTCAAATGCTTTATATTCTAAAGCAATTATTATTATTATTATAAACTCACGCCTCTTTTCCAAGGAATGAAATCGTCTTGACCATGAACCACTGCGCTAACTTTTGTGGTGCCGCTTGCTACACCAATTAAGTATTCAAAAATTCTTTCTCCAGCTGCTTCAATGGTTTCCTCTCCGTCAATAATTGTTCCAGTATTAATATCAATAATATCTGGCATTCTATTTTTTAAAGCAGTGTTGGATGAAAGTTTTACAACCGGACAAATTGGGTTTCCTGTTGGTGTGCCAAGACCTGTAGTAAATAATACAACGGTAGCACCAGAAGCAACTTCTGCGGTAGTTGATTCTACATCATTACCTGGCGTACACAATAAGTTCAAGCCTTTTTTATTTACTTTTTCTGTATAGTCTAACACATCCGTCACTGGAGAAGTACCGCCTTTTTTTGCAGCTCCTGCAGACTTAATAGCATCTGTAATTAAACCGTCTTTTATATTTCCTGGAGATGGATTCATATAAAAACCACTACCGGCGTCTTCTGCTTTTTGGTTATATACTTTCATCAAATCCATGAAACGAATAGCATTTGCTTCGGTATCACAGCGATCACTTAATTCTTGTTCTACACCACATAATTCGGGAAATTCCGATAGTATCACTGTTCCACCTAAAGCCACTAATAAATCTGAAGTATATCCAATGGCTGGATTTGCAGAGATTCCTGAAAAACCATCTGATCCACCGCATTCTAATCCAATAACTATTTTATTAAGTGGAGCTGCTGCGCGTTCTTGTTGGTTGGCTATAGATAATCCTGTAAAAGTTTGTTTAATAGCTGTTGCTAGTAAATTTACTTCTGTTCCAGCTGTTTGTTGTTCTAAAATATATAATGGTCGATTGTAATTTGGAATACGATTGTTGATTTCGTCTTGTAGCATAGATACCTGCGCATTCTGGCATCCTAAACTTAAAACAGTGGCACCTGCACAATTAGGATGGGTAATATATCCTGCTAATAAAGCACACAATGCCACCATCGTGCGATAAAAATTTTATTCCATCAATATTTTTAAACAAGGGTTCTTTGCCTTGCAACAAAATTGCTTCTTCAAAAATAGTTTCTTCAATAGATGCACCTGTACGATAGGATTGTGCTAATTGCTGTGTAAACTGGTGGTATTTTTTAGGACGCGCATAGCCCAATTCTTCTAATAATGCTTCTTTTAAAACATCAATATTTCTATTTTCACAAAACACCAAAGGAACTACCAACCAATAATTTCCAGTACCCACACTGCCATCATTTCTATGGTATCCTAAAAAATGGCGATCTTTCCATTTGTCTATAGAAGGTAATTGCCACGCTGTTCTTCTTGCTCCTAACTTAAAACCATCAGATGCATGACGAATATTTTCTGTAGCAATTCTAACGCCAACTGGTAAATCAATTTTTGCTTTTCCTACCAATACCCCGTACATAATAATGTCTTCATCTTTGGCAATGGCAACAGTAGTAAATTTATGTTTAGCAGCGATAGGCTCTAATAAAATATAATCAACCCCATTATAAGTAACTGTTTGGCCTTCAGACAAATCTTGTAGCGCTACTAAAACGTTATCGTTAGGATGGACTTTTAATATTTTATTTTTCTCTAGCATTTGTTTGTTTTTTATGGGCGCAAAGTTCCTAATATTTGCTCAATATTGTTATTTTTAAAATTTGCTGCCATTTTTACAAGGTCTGCATAAAATCTTGGCATTTGCAATAAGTCTTCTCCCCAAATGGAGGTGTCACTTAAAATAGCAGCAATGGATACTGAAATGATTGGCAATTGCCAATACTGGTGGAGCAATGCGGCTTTTTCGTCTGTAATAGCATATGTATTAGCTCCAATAGAACGTTCATAAAAGCCTTCAGATGTTTTTACTGATTGCATGAATAAAATATATGCCGTGAATCCAACTAACATCAATGTAGGTTCTTGCAAATTTGAAGCATAGTGTTTTTTTATTAATGGCAAATTACGCATGACCATTTTTAAACTAAACTGTGCGCTAATATTAATCCATTTGTGTTCAATAAAAGGATTCCTAAAACGATCAATTACATTGTTTGCAAAAGCGGTGGCATCTTGCTCTGATATTAAACTGCCAACCAATAATGGCTTAATTTCTTGCAACATTAAATCGGTTACATAGTTGCGAAAATAGTTTGCATCCATTGCTTCACGTACGGTGTGAAAGCCCGCTAAAATAGCTAGTCCACAAGAAAATGTATGCGTTGCATTGAGTAAACGCAATTTTATTTCTTTGAATTTTTGAATATCATTAGTCAATTTAACACCTTCATTCACTTGGCTAAATGACAAGATTGATTTACTACTTTCTTTTGATGTTTCAATAGCCCATAATGAATAGGGTTCAGACATTATCATCAAGTTATCTATATAGCCCAGTTCCTTTTCTGCTGCAGCTTTCTCTGTTGCAGCTAACATACCTGGCACAATTCTATCCACCAAAGAATTACAAAAATCATTTGAATCATTTAGCCAAGCTATAAATGCATCATCAAGCTTATTATACTGCGCTAATTCAATTACAATCGATTTAAGTAGCGTTCCATTATTTGAAATTAATTCTGTAGGAACTATTACCATTCCTGCATCGGCAGTTCCTTTAAAATATTGGTATCGTTTATATAAAAAAGCTAATAGTTTTCCTGGAAACGAAACAGGTGGATTATTTTCTATCGATTCTAATGTTAAGCTAATGCCTACTTCTGTGGTATTTGATAAAACAATTTGAAGTAATGGATTTTCTGCACAAGTTAAAATGGTTTCCCATTGTGTTTGGGCTGTTAAAACCCTACTTATAGATGCATTGATACTATTTGTTTTAATCTTTACCCCATTTTCAAATCCGCGTATTAGAATAGTGTATAAGTTATCTTGTTGTTCAAAAGCTTCTGTAGAACCTGTATCAGTAGATTTTACCACCACCACTCTACCATTGAATATGCCTTTTTTATTTGCCTCGTCAATATAGAAATCTGGTAAACCTCTTAATAAAACACCTGTGCCAAATTGCAAAACCCTCTCCGGCAATATCAAGTTCTCTGCAGAGGGAATAGATACACCTGCTGCGTTAGTTGACTTTAAATTTTCTACACTCAATAACATTGATTCCTTTTTTTAAAACTACTTTATTTTATAATTTTAGCGTCCTGTACCATCCTTCCATTTAGAATATTCTGTGCTTATTAAATTTGCAGGCCAAGTGCCATACCATGCATAACCATTGCGTCTTTCGTATTCAATTTCACTAACCGCATATTTTTTTATACTATCTCTTCCACTAAACATTGGGCGATTGGTGCCAATTTCATAAAATCTAGCCCAAACTGTTGAAGTTGGATCTGCTACCATCACTCTATCTTTCCCTTTTGGATGGCTCGCATCAGGCATATCAACGAATTTAATTCCTTTAATTGCAACAAGTTTAAACCATTCAACAGCAGCATCTACCGCTGCTTTCACTTGCGTTGAAGGATTTTTTATGCGCATTAAAAAATGGACAATCCCAACAGATTCACTGCCGCTTAAAGAAACCAATTCAAACTTTCTAGCCATTTCTGGCAACAATGTTTTTGGGTTATATTGTGCACACCAAACCGTTAATTTGCCATCTACTTTTATCTGGGTATTGAGTATACATTGAATACCTTTTTCAACCGCATTTTTTGAACCAAGTATAAATGAAGGACTCACTAGTTCGAAATCATTTTTTTGTTCGGCAATATCTGCAAGTATGTTTAATACATTCATCATTGCATTATCGTTGTAGGTGATTTGTGCACGATATAAACTAGCATCAGGATAATACTGCGGCCATCCACCATTTTTATTTTGCGCAATTAAACAATACGCAATCCCTTTTTCGGCGGCTTGTAAATAGCGAATATTATTTGTTGCTCGATATGCTTTTACCAAGTACCGTATTTCCTTGGATGTTGCTTCGTTATCTATTGTAGCATCCTTGTGTAAAGAGTCTGCTATAATTCGAGTTGCATCAATTACAGATAGCGAAACACGATAATCAACTTTAATTTCATTTACCGCTTTAGGCCATCCACCAATAGCTCTTTGGTAAACCAACATTCTTTCTGCAACGCTATCAACAATTGGATTATTTATTTTCTTTGATTGAACCGATTGAATAACTGTTATAGGATCTGTAAGTGTAGATACTTTTATATTTTCTGGCTGCCATTTTCCTTCAAAAGTCCAACTTGCATTAATTTCTGATGGCTTTGGCGCCCCAGCT
>JAPLEL010000165.1 GCA_026391415.1 Bacteroidota bacterium | reverse complement strand
CCATCCATTGCCATTTGCTGCTAGTGAAGGCATTTCGGTTGGATAAGTTTTACTATTGATGGGACCCTTTAATCCATTCAATAATATTCTGATTGCCATATTTTTCTTTCCAACTGTTAATGGTAATGCACCAATTAATGATGGGGCTGGCATTGAGCTTCCGGTTGTGATAATTCCTTTTCCGTCAGCGCCATGACAGGTAGCGCAAACTGATCGGTAAATTACTGCACCCTCTAAAATGGGGCTCCTAACTTTTCCTGGTAAATCTCCCAATCTAGTGGCCATTTTTTTCACTATTTCATTTTTTTCCATTGCTTCTTTAATGCCTTCCATCATCTCCTTGTTAGTTTTATGTGCTAACATTTCGGTAACTACTGCCGCTGATTTTTCTTTAATGGTATGGTTAATTGATAATAGTACTTGTGATTGCACATCAAAGTCTGCATCGTCTTTCATTTTAAATACGGCTTGCGTAATTTCAGCATCGTTTTTAATTAAATATGATTCACTCATCCAAACGGCCGCTCTCCGAACTTTTGTATTTGGGTCATTTAATGCATGCATTAAAGTTGCTTTATCTATGGCATATAATCCTTCTAATGTCCATAGTGCATGTATTCTTGAAAGGTGCGCTGAATCATCGTTTGGTGTACCTGGTTTTGCAGTAGCCATTGCTACTAATGCTGGCACCACCGATTTATCGCCTTTAATAATAATTAGTTTTTGTGCATTGTCTCTCCACCAACCATTAGGATGTCCTAAGTGTTTTACTAGCGTAGCAGGTGTTTCATTAAGCATATTTGGGAAGTCAGTATTTTTCATTCCATCATACACCACTCTATAAATACGACCTCTTCCAATATTTTTTGCTAGTCCTAAACTGTCTATTTTGTTGCGTAAAAAAGATCCTTTTTTGGTCCAGTTTCCTTGTTGAATAATACCTCGGTACATGTCAACAATATATAAATTACCATCAGGCCCTGTTGCACTATTCATAGGACGAAAATTCATGTCTGATGATGCAATAAATTCTTCTTCGTTATAAGCATTTTTAAGAAAAGTTTTTCCATTGACGTTGCTTACTTTAGCCCTTCTTACAATTCTTCCTACGGGTTCACAAACAATATAATCTCCTACAAAATCTTTTGGCAATGCATTCCCTCTAAAAATAGATTGTCCGCAAGAAGCTGTAAAATGGTTCAATGTGTTATTAGGTTTTAATCGGCCGTTACCTCCTTGTACATCTGGTGTTGCTATTATGGGCCATACGCTTTGAAACTCTGGTCCGAACTGATCGGGGAAATTTAGTTTTCCATAAACCGGGTTAATTTGAAATCCAAAAACAGGATTTTCTCCTCCTGCACTTGAATAAAATAATCGGCCATAATTATCATGTGTTAAACCCCACTGGCCATCGCCACCACTTGGTATTTGATCTATTTTTATGGTGTCTTTTTCATACCTGAAACGAGCAGCCTCGTAAGTCATATACATCCAGTTATCAATATTCCAATCTAGGCCACTGCGTTGGTGTTCCATATTAGCATCGCTGCTGCTATATTTGGAATCTTGGTAAACTATTTTTTTAATATCTGATTTACCATCGCCATTGGTGTCTTCATAACTAGTAATAGTAATTGAATTCGTTTCGTTAACCAATAATTTATTGCCAACGCATTGTATCATTCTAGGTAATAAAAGACTATCAACAAATACAGAACTTTTATCCATTTTTCCATCGTGATTGGTGTCTTCTAGAAGCAAAATTCTGCTATAAGGCTTTTGCTCTCCTGTTGCATCGGCATCTTGCATATAGGTGAGCATTTCTGCTACATACATTCGGCCATTAGCATCCCATGTAATGGATACTGGTTCTTTTATCATCGGCTCACTGGCAACTAGTTCCATGTGGTATCCCTTAGGCAAATATATTTTTTTCAAACTTTCTTCTGGCGAAAAATAGGTACCGTTAGGATGTGCATTAAAATCGGGCTTTTGGTTATCGCTTTTTATGCCACAACTAAATAGTAATAAATAAAAAGATAATTGGAAAACTAGTTGTAATGAATTTTTCATAAGTATGTAAAATGTAAGAAGCAATTTATAATATCAAATATTATTTCGGTGAAACAAGCTTTTTTATAGGCCTTCTTTTTTCTAAAGGCAATAAAGCTGGAAATGGGTTATGTGGTTCGGTCTGATACCAATAAGCAACTGATGCTATATCATCATCTAATAAACGATACTGTCCTTTTTTATTCCATCCCAACGATTGAATGGTAACTTTTAAATTGGTATTAAATGTAATAGGATCGGGTATATGCCAACGATATAAACTCCAAAAATTTGGCAAACTGTCGCTGTCTTTAAAAGGAAGTGTAGTGCCTGCATACGCTGTTGTATAAGACTGCGGAAATCCATAACTTCCTAAAAAATAATCTTCGGTACCTGTTCCGCAAATGGTAGGGAATTTAGTGTCTTCGTCTTTATAAAATTTCACTTCGCCTTCACCAAACCAAACTTTTGATGTTTGTTGCGTCCAAGCTAAAAAAGTTCCTACATAACGGCCTTTTCCTTTTACATTATCCAATATAATATATGGATTTTGTGTACTTGTATTTGCCCTTCGCCACTGTGCATGAAAATAACTGGTGTTTTTAGGTAATGGCTTGAGTGCATAAGTAATTTGAAAGGCCAATAGCATGAGGTCTTTTTTACTATCATTTGTAAATGTGATTTTAGCATGGCGTTTAAAGGGCATTGGCCAATAAGAGTTCAATGCATTTTCTGGATTGTCTATAATTACCTGCGAATTTACGCGTGCAAACTTTTCATGCCCAACTGCAAAAAAATCTGGTGCAGGGACTTCTACTGAAGGAGTAGTTTCGTTATCCCAATAGAACCTTAAAATATTGGCACGACTAAGTCCTTCCACCATCCATATATGTTCAATAACGCCAGATCCATCTACGTCCATTAACGTAACCGTTTCTCCTGCATTTACACGTAAAAATGGTTTTACTTTCCATCCTTGACCAAGGCTGTCTGCTGCTCTAGCAGATGCTGCTGGAAAGGGTTCTAGCAGATTGGGTATTGCCATTCCACCTACACCTTTTTCGCCAGTCATATTTTCTGCAGATATTGACCTAGTATCTGAATTGTCTAAAAATGGTAAACCGGCTAATCCATTTTGAGTAGGTAATTGGCTTCTATTACAACCTATTAAAGTATAGCATAACAAAAGGAATATTATAGATAGATTTTTTATACGGTAGTTTCGAAAAAAACATTGATTCATATTATTGATTTAATTATGAGCCTATTAAGAGCAACAATTTAAGATGTTTTTGGGGAATAGCTTAATATGGCTTCTGTTTTTGGCAGTTCTAAAATTTTAGTTTATATTTTAGTTTAAACTAAGGGTATTTTCAAGGCTTACACAATTGCAAAGCGGCTATTTTATTTAAGCAGTTTAATGCTTTTTTTTAAAATAAATCAATAGATTCGGAGTTGAAACAACCATTAATTTGCTGACTAGTATAGTAGAATGCTTGTTTAAAAACAATACCAATTATTTTTCAAGGTTAAAATCAACATATCATTTCCCACATTTAAACTTAAATATTGCTTATGGTTTCTTATCATCCTAAAAATTATTTGGCTATAAAACCAGTTATTTTTTTACTTGCTTTAATTAGTTTTCAAATTATTTCTGCACAAACAACAATCGATTTAACTAGTTTAAATGATTTTAAAAATGCGGGTGCTAATTGGCATATTGCTGGAGATGCGCATGCAGATATTTCTAAAAATCATGTGCTAAATTATTCGGCAGGTGTTGGCGTTTTAGAAAACTTGCCCGACTCTGCGGCACACAAAGATTTATTTACTAATTTCAAACACGGCGATGTTGATATTGAGCTAGACTGCATGATGGCAAAGGGTTCTAACTCTGGTATCTATTTGCAAGGCAGGTATGAATTGCAATTACTAGATAGCTGGGGCGTATTAAATCCTAAGTCTGTTGATATGGGAGGCTTATACGAAAGAAACGATAGTAAAAGGCCAGAAGGCTTACGCATTTTTGATGGTAGAGCGCCAAGACAAAATGTAAGTAAGGCACCTGGTTTATGGCAGCATTTTAAAATTTCTTTTCAAGCCCCAAGATTTGTAAATGGTGTGAAAACAGAAAATGCAAAATTGGTTAAAGTAGAATTGAACGGTGTGTTAATTCAAGAAAATATTGAACTATCTGGCACTACAGCTGGTGCTATTTCTAAAATTGAAGTAGCCGAAGATGCTTTGCGTATTCAAGGAGACCATGGTCAGGTTGCTTTTAGAAATATTATTATTAGTCATTATAACAAGCCAGTTCCAACAATTACGGATATTAATATTACAGGATATATTGGGAAATTTGAAACTGAGCCAAATCTGTTAACACTTAAGCCTTTTCTACAAAAAACAAATCCTATTATAAGTGTTAGCCTCGAAGGACTTCCAAAAAACAGTTATCTACTTCAGTATAAAGGGATTTTAAATATTCAAGAAGAAGGCGAATATAATTTCAACCTTAATTTAAGAGGGGGGCCTTTAAAAGTATTAATCAATCATTCAATTTTATATCCTTTTAGTAAAGATGGTGGTAAAGCAAAGATGCAATTGCCAAAAGGGCCATTGCCAATTGAATTCATTTATTCTAAATACATGGCGTCACAACAGCCAGTTTTAATTTTAAAAGTGAACGGTCCTGGATTTAGAGAGACCACTATTTCAGACCCTAGAACAAACCCTATTGTTTCAAAAGATCCTGTTTTGATGTTTGCAAAAGAAAATATGGTATTAAGAAGTTTTATGGATGTATCTGCAACTAAAAGAATTGTACATGCAGTGAATGTAGGGAGTCCTGAAAAAATAAATTACACCTATGATTTAGATAATGGTATGATTGCACAAGTATGGCGTGGCGACTTTTTAGATGCTTCTCCTATGTGGATTGACAGAGGAGATGGATCGTCTAAACCCCTTGGTGCCATTACGCTTCTGGGAAATCCTACTTTAGCAATTAATAAATTAGCAAACACAAATTCAGCTTGGAGTTCAGACACTACAAATACCAATTTTAAAACGAAAGGATATATTTTAGACGAGCAAGATTTGCCTTCCTTTAAATATTCTATCTATGGCACTTCGGTAACTGATGTGTGTAGATTATTAGAAAATAGACAAGGAATTCAACGCACTATCAATTTTAAAAATGCTACTGATAATTTATATATGCAATTGGCAGTAGCCGATAAAATTAAAGAAATTTCTACTGGATTATATTTAATTGGAGACCATGCTTATTATTTAAAAATTGATAATGCAGGTTCAGCAAAAGCAATTGTTCGAGAACAGAAAGGACAAAAAGAATTAGTACTTCCTATTCAAAACCAATTAATATATTCTATCCTTTTTTAAGTATTTATTTTATGAAATCAACCATATATAATCGTTCAAATAATTTATTTAAATATTTTCTTACTTTTCTGCTTGCAGTATTGGGATTGCTAACAATTACACAAGCGCAAGAATCTGCCAAAGAAGAAGATTTTTTTAAGATCAACAAATTACGTGCACCCGAAGGAACACTTTTAGAAGTGGGCGGGCTTTGTACCATGCCTGACGGTAGTTTGGCTATTACTACCCGAAGAGGCGATGTATATATTGTAGAAAATCCTACAAGTGCTAAACCTTTTTTTAGAAAATTTGCCAGTGGTTTACACGAAGCATTAGGAGTAGCCTATAAAAATGGTTCCTTGTATGTTGTACAGCGCGGAGAGCTTACACGTTTGTACGATTCAAATATGGATGGTAAAGCAGACGTTTTTGAAACCATTTATTCTTGGCCACTTTCAGGCAATTATCATGAGTATAGTTATGGACCTAAAATTGCTGCAGATGGATCATTTTATGTAACACTCAATTTAGGTTTTGGCGATGTGTGGTGGACGGGTACAAGTTTTGTTCCATGGAGAGGATGGGCGCTGCATATTTTTGAAGATGGCAGAATGGAACCTTGGGCAGCGGGTATGCGTTCGCCTTGTGGTATAAGTATGATTGATGGTGAATTATTTTATACCGATAACCAAGGAGACTGGGTAGGATCAGGAAGCATTATGCCTGTTAAAAAAGGGGCGTTCATGGGCCATCCTGGTAGTTTGCTTTGGACCAATTTAAAAGGTTCTCCACTAAAGCTAACACAGCAAGATATTTATAGTAAAATTAATCCGCGTTTTGATGTTGATGAAAAAGGTAATAGAACGAAGCCAGAAAATATTGAGAACGAAAAATTCAAAACGCTTTTTGATATTAAAAAGGAAGTTCCAGAATTGCAAATGCCTGCTGTATGGCTACCACATGGCATTCTAGGTATTTCTAATTCAGAAATTGTTAAAATTCCAACGGGTGTTTTTGGTCCGTTCGAACAACAACTATTAGTGGGCGATCAAGGAGAAAGCAAAGTTTCGCGCGTTTTTATGGAAACAGTTAAAGGCGAATTACAGGGATGTGCTTGGAACTTTAGGAGTGGATTTCAATCGGGTGTTTTGCGGATGTCTTGGGCAAATGATGGTTCATTATTTGTTGGAGAAACCAATCGTGGATGGGGCTCTGCAGGGGATGCTAAAGATGGGTTACAACGTTTATCATGGAATGGATTATTACCTTTTGAAATGAAAACAGTAAAAGCAATGCCAGATGGTTTTGAAATTGAATTTACTAAACCAATTGATAAAATAAAGGCGTCGAATTTAGCTGCTTATGCAGTGGAAAGTTATATCTATAAATACCATGCCGTTTACGGAAGCCCCACAGTAAATAGTCAAAATTGTCCGGTTAAAGGCGTTCGTGTTTCTGAAGATGGAATGACGGTAAGGATAATTGTAGCAAACTTGCGTAAAAATTATATTCATAAAATAACCCTAGATGGTATTCGTGACCAAGAGAATTCGTATTCATTAATACATAGCACAGGTTATTATACTTTAAATAATATTCCTGATGGTGCTTCACTTTCTATGAAAGAAGTGAGTACAAAAAATACGGCGCTACTTGCGCCGGTTAAAACAGCCGCTATTAAAGGAGTATATACTTATGAGCAGGTTAAGCCATTACTTATAAAAAACACCTGTGTTGCTTGTCATAATCCCGAGAAAAAACAAGTGGGGCCTGCTTTTGCAGATATTGCAAAAAGAAATTATTCCATTGAAAAAATATTGCAATTAATAAAAAATCCACAACCTAAAAACTGGCCTGATTACGCAACTCCTATGGCGCCAATGCCTCAAGTTTCTGAATCAGATGCAAGAAAAATTGCCGCATGGATTAACTCACTAAATAATAATAAATAAATGAAAATTTTTAACCTGTTTTTTTGTGTATGCTTTATTTTGTTTGCTGCTTTGCAATACAACGACCCTGATCCTTATGTTTGGGTGCCTTTGTATTTATATGCCGCATTTCTTTGTTGGAAAGCATCAAAAGAAATGTTTTATCAAACAGCCTATTTAGTAGGCATTGGAATATACAGTATCTATGCTGTATATAAAGCTTTTGATGCAAATGGATTAATTGATTGGCTAAAATTTCACCATGCAGAAAATTTAGCTGGAACAATGAAAGCCGAAACTCCTTGGGTAGAAGAAACCAGAGAGTTTTTTGCACTAATCATTTTAATAGCAGTATTAGCTATCAATTATTTTAATGGAAAGAAAAAAGCAAAAGCAACTAATTAATTTCTCACCGAATTTAATACAGTTGGCCAATTAGGGTATTTAGATTTTGTAGTTAATAAGTTTTGTACATACTGTAAATAAGTTTCAGAAAAATAAGCGGCGGTTGAAAGCACTTCAACTGCTGCTATTGGCTGAAAATTAGCTCCAATAGTAAATCCTGGCTCTTTATTTTCTGCTCTTTTTTTATCAAAAGCAACAGTGCTATTTACATATTCTGGATGTGTTTTTTGGCCTGTTGCAAAAGGCAATAAAAAATCAACAGAATTTTTAATTGATGAACCTGTTGCAGAACGGTAGTTGAAATAATCAACACCCGTAGCGCGCTTAATAATTGTGGCAATAACTATTAAAGGTTCTAGTGTATAAACATGATAATGCAATGCGTCTCGCTCTTCTAAATCCATTCCAGAACCATCTGCATGTAAGTTTTTAAGTATTTGTTTTTTTAGTGAGCTGTCTGTAAAAACTTTGTATGCTTTGTTGTTTAATAGATATGCAATACTACCTACAACTTTTATTCGGTGCGAGTTCCAATTATTAAACAATGTTTTACTGTTAACAGATTTATATCGGGGACTAGCAATCTCGGCATCTGCTACTTGTTGCATCCATGCTTCAATAGTTGCTTTTGAGGACGGGTCAATTTGGTCTTTTAATAGGTCGTAAGCATTGAATATTGGATCGAGTTTGGTATCGTTGATAGGATTGCCCATGCCTTTGTTTATGGTTGCCCATGCCATTAAATATTCAATACATTTAGTTTTATACGTATCCTTATTTGTTATAGTATAACTAATAGCTAGGGCATATATTTTATGTAAATCAGCCAATGATTTTACCGTTCTTATTTTTTTAGGATCTGTTGCCAAATGACCTTCTGAAACAATTGTATCTATTGGGTTTGGAACTTCTGTAAGTGTCGTATTAGCAAGTCGCTCCATTTTTAAATACAACTGTTTTACATCTTTTTCAGTATTAACAAGGGATATTAATTTTTTAGTTTCTATTTTATTTAAACTGAGGTATTGTGCATTCGCACTAATTAATAAAAATATTGAGCAGGTAAAGCTGATGAATTTGGTTTTCATAATTATTTAAACTTTAATTTATTTTTCAATTCTTTTTTAGCTCTGTTAACTTAATTGAGCTTTAAAGATGCTTATTTATTTGTTGATTTATTTTTGATAACTAATACCTTCATTAAATTTAAATAATCCATAATTTGATCCCTTTAAAAAACCTGGCACATCCGATAATTGTTTTTCAACAACCGCTTCTGAAATAGGTGTAGTAAAAGGCATTTTACCCGATGGATTAAATTTACCTGTTAATACATCAACCAATGCATCTAAGGTTGTGCCAAATGTTGCAATTACACCCTTTATATTTTTTTTATCTGCGTCATTGTAAATTTCATCAATCACCCAAGGATTAGTGTAATTAATTGCAAATACAGTTGTTTTTTTTGCAGATAATTGATTGATATAATTTATGTCTACACCATTTTTAGACAAGGACAAATTCAGCGGTGACCCATCTGATTGAAATAATGATTT
>JAPLEL010000059.1:27683-28699 GCA_026391415.1 Bacteroidota bacterium | reverse complement strand
CCGACCAATGGAAAAACATTGCAGTTTCTGGAATTTTTGAACCACATACTTATAGAGGTTATTCAACACCTAATAAATCAAGATCAGCCGATGTAAAGGTTTTAGACCTTCGTTCTGGCATTCTGGGTTCTGGATATGCAATTGAATTTTCAAGGCGTTTACAGTACCTTAGAGATGATTCTGGTTCATCGGATAGACCCAATGACTACAACCTATTTATCATTTGGTTGAATCGGTCAAGTCTTACAATAACTTCAATTCAAAATACTCTTTATAAACTTCCAAATGAAACAGGAACAGTAACATTTGCACCGGGTAAAGTTTCAGTTGGTTCTGATTTAGTAGGTACAACAAATGCACCGATAAGACAAATCTATAACATACTTCATACACCTGCGAGAATAGCAGCTAGATGGTGGAAGTATTTAGGGATGAATACCTATGGCTTGCCAACATCAAAGGCTAGTTTGTTTTTTGAATCTGGGGAGTATTACACAACATTGGAAAGTTCAGTTACCAATACTTATTTTCCAACTGCAAATCAAGAAATAACTGGAACCGTTGCAGAAAATACCAGCATTTCAAAGGCTATTTTACAAACAGGATTAAACAAATACCTTTTCAAACCAATAAGTTTAGATTTTTCTTTTCCTCAAAGCCTTTGTTCATTTATTGAGATGGCTAACATTGGAACAGGCTTTATAAGAATAACAAGCGGAGGTTTTGAGTTCTTTGGTTATCTGGAAAATGCAACAAATAAACCAGTTGACCCTAATTCTGGAATTACCGATTTTAAATTAATTTTGGCAAAGAATATTCCTGATTACTTTTCAGGGGATTACTTTCCAGGCGATTATTTCACAGGCGATTAAATAAATAAAAATATGGCAGTTAAAAATAGAAGTCAATTACTAACTGATAATGCTTCAGTTTTTGGGAATGGCAAGAATACAAGAGGCGATGACGAAAAGACATTTAACGATAATCAACTGGATAGCGTTGTAATGAAGTCAGGC
>JAPLEL010000059.1:0-27664 GCA_026391415.1 Bacteroidota bacterium | reverse complement strand
GATAACTGTTCAAAGTTAAGGGAAGGGGCCATTCCGCATGGTTTTGGTGGTGGCATTGCACGAGTATGTGCTAATGAAAAAGCAGACCAATGGGAAGATGGGTTTCGATATTTAATTTCAACAAGTGGTGCAACTAGTACCGTTGTTTATTGTGAAAATATTAACAATGATGATCCAGGTAGCAATGATGATGAAGATTTTTCTTTTGCAGTTGGTTCAAGATTTAAAAATCTGGTTAGTGGCATTGAATACATTTGTACAGATGCTTCAAATAACAATGCAGTTTGGGAACCGCTATCTGGCAATGTAACTGTTATTGCAGGGGGTGATCTTACAATTGAAGACCTTTTTACAATTTTCCAATGGAATGGAAATATTTGTAATTTTTCAATTACAGGTAATCTTACAACTCCAGATGGGGCTAGTGCTGGCTATTTTTTAAGTTTAGAATTTCCATTTGAATACTTAAATGATTTTGTTTCGGAAAACGATGCAATTATGACAGTTGATATTAAACTTTCAGATACCAATATAGGTTTGCTTAAATGGGCAGGGTCGGCTCAAAATACTACTAAGGCTATAAGAGTTGATTTTGAAGTTGATATAACTGCAACTTCAGAAGTAGCCCGTATGTCAATTGTTGGTCAATTCATAAACAATCCTGCTTAAGACATGGGGCCGTTTCCTTTCATAAGATTTGAGCAAGCTGAAATTAATGGAAATTTTGGTGATGAACACGCATACCGAAGAAACTATTTAACAGTTTTAAATGCATTCTTTGTTGATGACTATTTTGTTGGGGATAAATTCTTTATTGCCGTAAATGAGATTAAAAACCAAATTCAATTATTAAATGATGCCCCAACTTTTGCTTCATTGGAATTGATTTTGCCAAGTCCTTATCCGACAAGTGTAGGAGTTGAGGTTTATACTTTGCAAATTACCATTGAGCAGCAAACAGATTATTTGCCCTCTTTTATTGCGATTACTTTTGACTTGACTGATGGGTTAGTAACTTCTAGTACTACTGTTTATACCGCAGGTTTAACCAAATTAGATTCAGCGACAAACAGACCTTTTATTGCTGAAGAACTGAAAATTGCCAAAACACTTTCGGTTTATCAGCAAAATGGTGCAGCTATTTTTCCAGATACATTTGATTTTGATGCAACAACTGGAATAGCTAAAAGAAGGCTACTAAGGGCTTACGATTGGAAGTATAATAATGCAACCAACCAACCGCAAAGAGAAGGTATTACGGACCTTCAGGTGATTCCTAAAACTATTTTTAGACTAAGGGAACTTTCACAAAATGAAAAAGCAATGGTTTCCTTTTTTCTTGAAAAGCCAATTAAGGAATCATTGACTAATGACAATTGGAATGCAACCAATATTTATTTGATTCCATTACTAGGGGATTGGCAGTTTGATTTTATTACAGTTAGTTCATCAAAAAAACAACTTTCAATTTCAAGTTCTGAATATGGCATTTCATTGATATTGGCAGGAATAAAGGTTTCTAGCAAATGGTATTTTCAAAGGTTTGTAGACCCTGTTTACATCTCTGGAACACCTCCTGATTTAGTAACCTTGCTGACTACCGATTCACCTGCAAGTCCTAATATCGGAAGACTTTACTATAATGCATCCCCTCTTTCGTCAAACTATTATGACTTTGACCAATGCGAATTTGGAACAGTTGTAAATGAAGAGCCATTTAATCTGATAATAAAGTCGGGAGATAATTATCAAATCAATGTTTTAAGTGATTTTATTTTTGAGCCTAATATTAATCCAGAAAGTGATGAAGCCTTAAAAATTGGAATCTTTGATTGTAATTATACTTATATTCAAGATATTGGGGAATTGACAAGTAATTTTGAAAAAACATTACAATGGAACATTGCAATAAATAGTTCCACCAATGAATATCGTAATATCTTAGATATACTCGTATTAGTTGAAACTTATGGATCTGATATAATTCTTTATGGAGGCAATGAGCAATATACTGGAGAAACACCATTAATTACAATTCCTACTGCCGTCTTTACTGGAATTACAACCGCAGTATCATTTGTGAATGCCATAGAAAGTTATCTAAATGCAAATGGATTTCCAATTCCGGATGTGGTAAGCACGCCTATTGGTGATCCTAATCCAGAATGGAGAGGAACTTTTGGTTTTCATTTTAACTATAAGAGGTTATATGTTAAAGCATTAATTGAACACTCACAGGGTGGTGTAGTTGCAAATGGCACAGAAGCAGTGTTAGTAGATTATGGAACTAGTGCAACCACTGGTAGAGAATCTACTGCCCCCACTAACTTAAAAAAGTATGACGGAACCACCATTTTGGCTGGTACTGCTTTTAGAGGAAATATTCAAAACTTTGGCGCAGGAAATGTGGCACTAGAACAAAGCTGGTACACTGGTCCTGGTGGTTTCTTTGGAAATGTGGGTGAATTGTTTTTAGAAGATGCAACCTGGACAAGATTTAGAGAATTAAGTGTTGGCTATAACTTACGCTCTTCAGTACTTAAAAAAATGATTGGTGTTAGTTCTATGAATTTTGAGTTATCTGGAAGAAACTTGTTTTTAATAAGCCAAGCAAATGGATACGATCCTGATAGTAATGTTGCAGGGTCAACAAGTGCTAGAGGAGTTGTTTATTTTGTAAATCCTCCATCTCGCTCATTCTTATTTACTGTTAAGGTTAATTTTTAAATGCTATAATTATTAAGTTATGAAAACGAAATACTATTTTATAATAATTGCTTGCGGCTTTTTTCTATTAGCTGGTTGTAGCAAATCTTTAGAGGGTTTAAATACAGACCCTAATAATCCTGCGGATGCAGATGCAATTACCATGCTAACTGGAATAGAAGTTGCAAATATGGAAGTGCAAGAAGGAGAATTGGCAAGGGTTGCAGGACTTTGGAGTGGTTACTTTACAGGACAACAACAGCAGTATCTAAATTTTTATCAATACCTAGTAATTGCTAGAAATTCCGACGAGTTATGGCAACGCATTTATGCTACTACTTTAAAGAACACAAGGTTAATGAAGCAGAAAGCAAATGCGGTTAATAATATCAGACTTGTTGGTGTGGCCCAAGTTATTGAAGCAAATTTGATGGGAACTGCTGCTGATTTATTTGGTGATATTCCTTTTTCACAAGCAGCCAATGAAAAATATTTAAACCCGGCTTATGATCCACAAAAGCAAGTTTTTGCTGCTGTTCAATCTTTGTTAGATAGTGCAATTATTAATCTATCATCAACTGCATTTGTTGATTTTACTGCACAGGATATTCATTTTGCTTCGAACATGACAAAATGGAAACAAACAGCCTATACTTTAAAAGCAAGAAATTTTTTACATACCAAGCAGTATCCAGAAGCATTAGCTGCAGCTGCAAATGGTATTAATGCAGTAGTAAATAATTTTTTAGCACCTCATGCGGCAACAGCTACTGGTATGTATAATTTGTATTATCAGTTTTTAGCTACTAGTCGTCCTGGTTTTATGGATGCAACAGGATCATATGCAGTAGGCCTATTAAATTCAGCAAACCTAAAATATAGAGGAAATGCCAAAACCATAGAAAAAGCTAGGTTTAATTATTTGTATAGTACAGCAACCAATCCAAATTATACAGTGAATGGATTCTTTTATCAAACGGTTTCATTTCCAATTGTATCATATGCAGAAAACTTATTAATATTAGCCGAAGCGGATGCTAGGGTAAATGGCTTTGCAGCAGGCTTAACAAGAATTAATAATTACAGAGCCTACATGACAACTGGGGGATATATTGGTGCTTTTTACTTAACAACAGGCACTTATAAATACGATCCATTTGTTGCTGCTGATTTTGTATCTGGTGGCATTGAAAATCCAACTGCTTCAGCAATTGCACAAGACAGGGCATTGTTAAGAGAGGTTATGGAAGAGAGGTATTTAACTTTTGTTGGGCAACTAGAAGGCTTCAATGATCTTCGTAGGGTATTTAAAGAAACAGATATACGCGTACCTGTTACGCTTAATTTTGGTACTCAGTTTCCGCAAAGATTTTTATATGCGCAATTAGAAGTTGATTTAAATACATCAACGCCAAATCCAATACCATCTTTATACACACCAACTGCTGTAAATCAATAGAGATTAATAAATGTGTTTATGAAAAGAATAAGTTTAATAATATTATTGATAGCCAGTTCATATGTTTTACAGGCACAAGATGTAATGCCACTTTACAAAGGACTTCCACCGGGTAATAAACAACCAGGCAATACAGAAACAAATATCAAAACAGGTAGAGGATATGTAACAAATGTTTCTATTCCAACCTTAACAGTTTTTAAGCCTCAAAAAACAAATGCAGCCAAAACGGCGGTAATTATTTGTCCGGGCGGTGGTTATTTTAGACTTTCAATTTTTGATGGTGGTTATGAAATGGCAAAAGAACTTAATAAAGAAGGCATAACGGCTTTTGTTTTAAAGTATCGTACGTATACCGAAAATGCTTTTGAATCTTTTCAAACCATTCCTTTTCAAGATTTGCAAACTGCTTTTAAAATAGCGCAAGAAGGCGCAGATAATTTTGGCATTGATAAAAATAATATTGGAATAATTGGCTTGTCTGCTGGTGGGCATTTGTGTGCAATGACAGCAATAGCAAAAGAAGGTATAAAGATGAACTAACCTCTTCTAAAGCAGTTACCAAATTAAATTTATTGGGTAGTCAGCCTACACAAGAACAAAAATTAGTATTTTCTCCAGAATTACATGTTACACCTACAACGGCTCCGGCTTTTTTGGTACATGCAGAAGATGATAGTACTTCTTTAGTTGGAAATAGTATTGCTTATTATAGCGCTCTGGTAAAAAACAAAGTACCTGCTCAATTACTGATTTATCAAAAAGGGGGTCATGGTTTTGCAATGTATAATAAAGAACAAAATGAATACTGGTTACCAGCTGCTATAAAATGGATGAGACTAAATAATTTTTTAAAGCCATAGAGCTTAAGTGTTATTAAATAACTACGAATGAAATTTTTTAAAGTACTATATGTTCAAGTAATTATTGGAATATTGTTAGGGGTTTTGGTAGGATATCTTTTTCCAAGTTTTGCTCCAACAGCAAAGTTGATTAGCGAAACCTTTATTAACATGATAAAAATGGTTATCGCCCCAATCATTTTTTTAACAATTGTGTTAGGAATTTCTGGTAGTGGTGATTTAAAAAAAGCAGGAAGAGTAGGAGGTAAAGGGTTGATTTATTTTGAGCTGGTTACAACTTTTGCCTTAGTAATAGGAATGGTAGTTGCTAATATTGTTAAACCAGGCGAGGGCCTTCCTGTAACTAGCATGCCCACCGAAAATTTAGAAAAATATACTTCGGCTGCTCATGACATGAAATGGGGAGAATTTTTTTCTCATATTATTCCATCAAATATTTTTGATTCTTTTGCAAAAGGCGACCTTTTACAAATTTTATTTTTTGGTGTTATATTTAGTATTGCATTAAATAAACTTGGTGAAGGTGGCAAGAGACTAATTAGCACTTTTGAGAGCATTAATAAAGTACTCTTTAATATTATTCATATTGTAATGCGTCTTAGCCCGATTGGTGCATTTGGAGGCATGGCTTTTACTATTGGTAAATTTGGATTCGCTACTTTACTTCTTTTAGGAAAATTAATTCTAACCACTTATTTAACCTGTTTGTTTTTCATTTTTGTAGTGCTTAATTTAATTGCTAAATATTATGGGTTTAGTTTATGGAAATTATTGGTTTACATAAAGGAGGAGTTATTAATTGTTTTTGGCGCGAGTAGTAGTGAAGCGGTTTTGCCAAATATTATGGAAAAACTAGAAAAAGCTGGTTGCGATAAAAGCGTGGTAGGATTGATTATTCCTACAGGATATAGTTTTAATTTAGATGGCACCACCATTTACTTAAGTATCGCTACTATTTTTTTAGCACAAGTATTTAATGTGCCACTCACTATTTATCAGCAATTAACAATACTAGGTATTTTATTAATTACCAGTAAGGGAGCGGCAGGTGTTACTGGTAGTGGATTTATTGTATTAACTTCTACCCTAACCATCTTAAAAGTTATTCCAGTAGAAGGTTTGGCTTTATTAATAGGTGTAGATCGTTTTATGAGTGAATCTAGGGCAATAACAAATATGATTGGCAATACCGTAGCGGCAGTAGTGATTGCTAAAAGCGAAAAAGCAATTGATGAAAATCAGTACCAACAAATAGTAGAAGGGAGAAACAATTAAACGCTAGTGATTAAATCCTTTTGAGATTATTAAATTACTATCAAGATCACTTAGTAAAATGCTATTCTCATTTATCAACGGGATTAAACTTTTGTTTTGTATGGAATCGAGCAATTCGTTTTTTAAATAAAAAACTTGTACTTCATTATTTGGTTTGTGCCATTTAACTATTTTGCATTGACAGCTTGCGTTTTCAACAGAATTCATAACCTCTTCAATTGTGCCGCCTTTTCCTTGTTTTATATACACTTCTCTAATTCCAATAATTTTATTTTTTTCTCCTACATCAAAATTCCAAGAAGCAGAAATAGCATTTAATAAACCAGTAGCTGAATTTAAATTCATTAAAGAATGCCTAGGAGAGGCTACTTTTTCGCTACCTGTATTAATTCTAGAATAAATTGAAATTAAATTGGGAGATTCAAATTGAATATATCCAATATGATCAAAATTTGCACCATATCTATCAAAGGTAAAGTATCCATTTTTATAACTGATATTAACCAGGTTAGAAACCACTTTATGATATCTATTTGCATCTGATATTCTTGCTTGTGGAGAACCCGTATAACAAAGCCATAATCCTTGCAAGCTATCTATTTCTGCTTGAGTGGGTTGGTATGGCAATAAGTTCATGTCGGTTTTAATGGTGTTCCAATAATTATTTGTTTTGTTAAGTTGGTAGAATGAAAAAATTAGGCAAATAATTAATGCCAAACATAATAAAAGCAAATAATTAAATTTTTTGACTCCATTTTGAGGAGAACTTGCTTGTTGGTTGTTAGCAAGCAAGTTCTCGTCAATTGGATTTAGTTCAAAAGCTTTTCTGCCTATGTTATATAAATAAATATAGCAAGCATCAACTAAAAATGGTCTTGGATTTGATACAATTCCAATGACTGCATCTTTTATTTGTCCGCCAGTAATATCATATTTTCTATAAGGGAATTCTAAATTATTAGGATTATGATCTGTTGAATACACTATATGACCAAGCTTTTCGGCAGTGAATGGCAATTCGTTGCTTATTTGACTAAGCACTAACGCCAAACCCTCATAGTTTTTTCTATTGGTATTTTGTATAATTTCTTTTCCTGTTTCTAGTTGATATTTACTAATACACTTATTTAGCAAATAGATAATTTCAACTTTACCTTTAATTAATGAAGACATAAAATAATTTAAAATTAATACGGTCTATCATAATATAAGTCAAAGCAAAAAAACAAAATATATAAAACACATTCATCAGTTTTACATTTTATAATATTGCTCCCAACCTTTACGTGCTGGTAATCCTACCAAAAGTTCATTCGCTAATTTGTTATTAGTAATTTTCTTGGTTTTTCTATCAAATAAAAGTTTGGTATCTAATTTCTGTGCCAATACACCCAAACAAAATACCTGACTTAATGGTCCTGCAATATCAAATGGTGAACGTGTTTTTTCTTCTCCTTTGCATGACTTTAAAAAGTTAGCATAGTGGTTAGAAGGACTAACTGGTACCTCAGGCATTCTTGAAGCCATTTCTTTTGCTTTTTCTGCAGGGATGATAGATAAGGTACTACCATGTGATCCGCCTTTAAAAGTCAACTCTTTACTATAAATAATTTTACCAGGATTGAGTCTGCCTGCTTTAATTTTTCCATTGCTTGGTGCAGGAATATTAGGATCAAGTTCTGTATCTGTGAATCCTGCAGGAAGCGGTGGCACATTGTTTACACCATCATACCAACTAATATCAACAGGAGGCATATGATTGCGCTCGGGGAATCGGAATAAAAGGGTAGATGATTGAGGATAGAAGAACGAATTATGTCCTTCGGATTTAACCAAATTAACTTCTGTAGGAAGCCCTAGATTTAAGAACTGGTGTGCCGTATCAATTAAGTGAGCACCCCAATCGCCTAAAGCACCCATTCCATAATCGAACCAACTACGCCATTGTCCGTTCACAAAATCTTTGTTGTATTCATGTTGCTGGGTAAGGCCTTGCCAAATATCCCAATCTAAAGTGCCCGGAATTGGTTCTGCCGCAGGGAATTTTTTAATAGAAGTATCCCATCCATGCCAACGACGTGCAGAGTTCATGTGTGCAGTAATGGCTGTAACATCTTTAATGATACCAGCATCTACCCAAGCCTTAAACTGAAAATAGTTGGCTTCTGAATGGCCTTGGTTACCCATTTGCGTAACTAATTTTGGGTGTTTTTTAGCCGAGGCCATCATTAGCTCTACTTCATTAAAGGTTCTAGCCATTGGTTTTTCAACATAAACATGCTTGCCTAAGCTAAGCGCCAACATGGTAATAGGAAAATGCGAAAAGTCTGGAACACCCACAGAAACGGCTTCTATTTGGCTGCCCATTTTATCGAACATGGTTCTAAAGTCTTGAAAACGAGGTACGTCTGGAAATTTCTTTAGCACTTCAAGGGTATGTGGAGCACCCATATCTACATCACAAAAAGCCACAAAATTTGCAAGGCCTGTTTTGTAAAAAGACATTACATCTGATCCGCCTTGGTTGCCAATTCCACAACAAGCAAGGTTTACTTTTTCGCTTGCTTTGAAATATGGAATTCCATCACTTGATTGACTCTGTGCATGGTTCCAAATGCCTGGTATGGCAGATGCGGCAGATAGCAATGCCGTGTTTTTTAAAAAGGACCTGCGTGAATTTTCATTAGACGACATGGGCAATTAATTTTGTGCGTCTAAGCTACAAAATTTGTGAATGCAAAAAATTATCTAACAACTTTTAAAAAAACTTGTTGGATTTTCTTCGAGTTGCGCTTCAATTTTTTTGGCAGTTTGTGTAATGGATAACCCACCTAAATTGGTGCATCTTAAAGTATGGTGGATTTGATCGCCTACTGCTTTCATGGTTTCAATTACTTCGTCTAATGGAATAAGGTGTTGGTAATCAGACAAAGCCATATTTGCACATGAAATGGCATTGGTTGCGGCCATTACATTTCTACCCAAACAAGGCGCTTCTACTCGGTTACCTATTGGATCACAAATAATACCCAATGAGTTTTGTAGTGCAATGGATGCTGCTGCAATGGATTGTTGTAAAGTTCCGCCATTCATTTCTACAAGTGCTGCTGCTGCCATTCCGCCACCAGAGCCAGTTTCGGCCATACATCCACCCACTTCTGCTGCAAAAGTGGCGTGCGCTGCAATAAATACACCAATTAAACCTGCCGATAACATTGCTTTTGTAATGCATTCGTTTTCTAGTTTCTGCGCATGTGCCATTCCAAATATTGCACCAGGCAATGCGCCACAAGAACCTGCTGTAGGAGCCGCCACAATAACGCCCATGGAACTTTTCACTTCCATGGTGGCAGACACGTACATAATGGTTGTGTTTAATGTGTTACCACCAATTAATGCTTGGGCTTCTAATTTTTCTTTAAACTGTGGCGATTGACTTCCTAAAATTCTATCTGCATAACTAGTTCCTTGAATGCCTGTTTGAATGGCATTACCCATGATAGCTACAATCCCGTTCATTTTTTCTATTACTTCACTCGTACTGATATTGCCTCTTGCACTTTCGTAGTCAACGGCTAATTCCCACAATGCTTTGTTTTTATTTTTGTTGTAGGCTAGCATTTCGTTGCAAGTAATAAAAGGAACGGTTAGATTCTTTCTTGATTTTACAGGAAGTACGGGTTGAATACATTTAATGGATTCAACAGCATTCATGGATAATATTTTATTGCAAATACTTGCATCAATTTTTTCTTGCGATTTAATTTCAATAAAAGAAATTTTACCTGAATGAAATACTATTTCGTCGAAATCAATACTTGCTCTTACATAACTAATAATTTCGTTGGGCTCTGTACAATAAATTAATGTTTCAAAATAATCGCCCGCCATTGACACTTTATTTCCATCAATATTTATTACTTCAATCATTCCGCCACCTGTTGATATAGCGGTTAGTTGCCTTGTTTCTTGCTCGTTACTAAGTGTTATTTGATAAGTATTCGGATGCTTTTCGGTGAGCGCTACAATGTTTATGGAATAATTAATTCCGGCCTCCAACAAAAACTTTTCGGATCTTGGCAATCGTTCGTCGAAAGCTTCCCATCCTAAAAATCCACCAAAAAGACCCATATCAGAACCCTGACTTTTATGTGTGGTTGCCAATGAACCATTAGGGTCAAATTCAATTAAAATTGTTTTAATGTTTTCATTTATCAAGTCTCTACAAATACGCGCAATTCTTAATGAGGCAGCGCAATGAGAACTCGAGGGTCCTCTCATTACTGGGCCAATTACATCATTAAATATACTTGGATAATGTTGCATTGTTTATTGGTGTTATATTATAAATTCTTTTTCCAAAACTGTTCCATGGTTCTGCGCATGTGTAGTGTGGTGTTTTCTCTTTGATTAATGCCATGGTCTCGCATTGGATAAGACATCATACTAAAAAGCTTGTTGTTTTTTACCAGCTCATTTACAAGTAATTCAAAATTTTGATAGTGCACATTGTCGTCGGCAGTGCCATGAATAATTAATAAATTCCCTTGCAATTTTTTTGCGTGTGTAACAGGTGATCCTTCTCTATATCCTTCAATATTATCTGTTGGTAAGCCCATATATCTTTCTTGGTAAATATTATCGTACAAAGTTTGTTGAGATACAAACGAAACAGCAATGGCAGTTTTAAAAACATCTCCATGTCTAAAAATAGAATGCAAAGACATTTGTCCGCCACCGCTCCATCCCCAAATACCCAAACGGCTTGCATCAACAAATGGAAATAGGGAACAAATTTTTTGGGCTGCTTTTGCTTGGTCGTCTGCAGCAAGTAACCCTATTTGTCGATAAATAATTTTTCTCCAAGCCCTTCCTCTAGGAACCTTAGTACCTCTATTGTCTACGCTAATAATAATATAACCTTGGTTGGCTAAATATTGGTGCCATAAATTATCACCAGTACCCCAGTTGTCTTGAACAGTAGAACTTGCAGGCTCTCCATATACATGAAAAATAGTGGGATATTTTTTTTGCGGATCAAAATTAATTGGCTTAATAACCCAAGCATCAAAAACCACTTCGCCTATATCTACTTTAAAAAATTCTTTAGGTCGCAAACCAAGTGCAGCAATATTATTCTTTAGGTTTGAATTTTCTTCTAATAATTTTATTTCGTGGTGATCGGGCAAACTAATTAAGGAATACCGTTTGGGCATTTGTGCATTTTCAAAAACATGAATTGCATACTTTGCATTGCTTGATAATTGATACGAATTTTGACCTGCTAAATTAGCAGGGGTTACTCTTTCTGCATTACCAGAACCGTCTAGTTTACTTCTGTACAAATAGCGCTGTAAATAATTTTCGGGCGAAGCAATATAATAAACATATCCATTAGTGGTATCGATATAATTGATATTCACTACATCAAAATTTCCTTTAGTAATTAAGCTAACTGATTTTCCATTTTTGGATATTTTATACAAATGGAGCCATCCATCTTTTTCGCTTGTCCAGGTAAATGCATTTGAGTTTTCTAGCCAAACAATATTGTCATGAATATTTAAAAAAGCCTCGTCTGTATCGGTATAAATATTGTTTAATGCCAACGTGTTGGTGTTGGCTATCCAAACGCGATTGGTATTTTGTAGTCTATTTAATTGTTGAATAATTAATTCGTTTTTACCAGGCACATAGTCCATTCTAGCGATATAATTATTTCTTGGATCGCCGGGTAAATTTAACCACCTTGTTTTTCCGCCGTTGGCAGATACCACACCTAGCTTAACAGCCGAGTTTGGGGTTCCAACTTTTGGATAAGGTAAGGGAATCGGCTTAGAATAAATGGAATCTACGTTGTTAATCAAATAAAAAGTACCAACGCCTTTTGTATTTGATTGCCAATACGCAATTTCTTTGCTATCTGAGCTCCACCTAAATCCATCTCTATCGTCTAATTCTTCTTCGTATACCCAATCAAAAGTGCCATTAATAATATCTCCTCCACCGTCAAAACTAATTTGGGTAATGGCATGAGTTGCAAGATTTTCTTTGTAGATATTTAAGTTACTTACATAAGCAATTTCTTTTCCGTTTGGCGAAAACTTTGCAAACATTAAACTTGCGCTTGGCAACGTTTTTCCTATTTGGCTAAGCATGCCGGTTGCTATATTTAACACCCAATAATCGCCTTTGGTGTTTTGGCGCCACACTTTTTTGGTATTGGTATAGATCAATAAATTTTTATTATCGTTCGACCAAGTGTAGTTGTAAATACTTAGCGGCTTTATTAAGCCACTAGGAATTAATTGATTGGCACTCACCAATGTTTTTTTGCTGCCAGAAACAATATCATACAATATAATTTCATTTGACTTAAAGGACGCATTGTATTCTAATGTGGTATATCCTTTGTTGTCTTTCATAAAAACCAAGGGCCCAAACCCTTTGGCGCCATACTTATTTTTGGTATAGATATCTTCGAGTGTAAGCGAATTGCTTTGAGCAATACAGATGTATTGAATACAGCAACTTAAAAGCAATAGCATTGTTTTTTTCATTATTTGTTTTTTAAGACCGAAAATGAATAATTCTAGAACTGTATAAATTTAAGCAAAAAGGTACTTATTGCGCTAGGAGTATGTAATTGCTCAACCTTATTGAAACTAAATATACAATAGTTATGGCGCATTTATTTCATGTAAAAACTCAATTAAGGATTATCCTGCTTTTAGCTGTAATTTTTTTCCTCATTCAAAACCATCGGTTCTTAATTTATTCCCAGAAAAATTTGTGTAGTTTTATAGTTAGTTATAACCTACTATATGGATACCATTTTTCTGCTTGCCATACTTGCACTTCTCATTTTAGCCATCGTTTTAATTATTCCATTTAGAAATAAAACCAGTAGCGAAAATCCTGCTTTAATCAACAAGCTTAATGAAATTCAAGCGATTTTAATGGCTATGGATGCTGGCTTAAAACAAGATTTTAAAATCAATCGCGAAGAAAATGCTAGTATAGCAAAAGACAATCGAACAGAACTCAATGCTAGCCTAAAAGACTTTACCTTAGAGCAACGCAATAAATTTGATGAGTTAAAGCTCGAGCAAAAAGATTTGACTTTTAAAACAGTAGAGCAGCTCGATAAAATAACTGATAAAGTAGCCGAAAAACTCAAAGACCTAAACGAACAAGCCAAAGCAGACAATGCTTTGATGCGTGATGCCCTCATTAATGCATTTAAAGGTTTTCAAGAAACCTTCGATAAAAATGTCACTTCATTTAATGACCTACAAAAAGAGAAATTCGCTCAAATGGAAATTAAGCAGAGTGAATTGATGCGCAATACAGAAGCCAAATTAGAGTTCATTCGCACAACCGTAGAAGAGAAATTAGAAAAAACATTAAGTGAAAGATTAGGCCAAAGTTTTGAAACTGTGGGCAAACAATTAATTGAAGTACAAAAAGGTTTGGGCGAAATGCAAACCCTTGCACAAGATGTTGGGGGCTTAAAAAGGGTATTAAGTAATGTAAAAATGCGCGGCGGAATTGGCGAGGTGCAATTGTCGATGTTGTTGGAGCAAATTTTAGCGCCTGATCAATACGAAGCAAACGTAAAAACAAAACAAGGTAGTAGTGATTTAGTAGAGTTTGCAGTGAAGCTACCTGGTAAAGACGAAAACAATCACCAAGTTTGGTTGCCCATTGACGCCAAATTTCCCAAAGATATTTATGAGCAATTACAAACTGCTTATGATACTGGCGACACCGTTCAAATTGAACAGGCACAAAAAACACTGGAGAATACCATTAAAAAAATGGCCAAGGATATCAGTGAAAAATACATTGATCCGCCAAATACCACCGACTTTGGCATTATGTTCTTGCCATTTGAAGGCATCTATGCCGAGGTGGTAAGAAAAGCTAGTTTATTAGAAGAATTACAGCGCACCTATAAGATTATAGTAACAGGGCCTACCACACTTGCCGCTATTTTAAACAGCCTCCACATGGGCTTTAGAACCCTTGCTATTCAACAACGCAGCAGTGAGGTTTGGAAAGTATTGGGTGCGGTGAAAAAAGAGTTTGAAAGTTTTGGAGGGCTCATGCAAAAAGCACAAAAAAATATTCAAACCGGAATGGATCAATTAGACGATGTAATGGGTATGCGCACCAAAGCCATTCAGCGTAAATTAAGAGGGGTAGAATCTTTAAATGATACCGACACCAAATTACTATTAACTGATTTAACCGATACGGATATTAATGACGACGATGTGGTTTAATAATTAATTCTTTTTATTGGCCGAAATTGAAAATTCGTGGCTTCCCTTTGTAGCCAATCCTCTTTTAATACAAACGATTCTTTGTACAGGAAAATTATTCCATTTGGTTTTAAAACTACTATACTCTGCACCTTCTGTTGAGGGTTGTTCAATTCCTACCGACCAAATGCCCGGTGTATAGTGAATTACGTATTGTTGTTTAGTTGGCGTTGTTAGTTTTATTTTTCCTGCTTCACTAATATCTACTTGGCAGACCGTCATAAAAATTTGTTGAATAGGAATGCGCAATTCTTTTATAGCATAATCATCTGTAATGCTAATTGAATTTTTTAATCGATCTAATTTTACCAATCGATTCCATTTTTCTATACCAGCTTCTTTTGGATATGCGGCTGCTATATTACTAGATAAGCTAGCTTCTTTTTCGTTAACAACTGCCTGTACATTTGTTGCTTCAAATGCTCTGCCAGCTGATTGCCCAAAATTGTTTACAAGCGGTAAGTTGTGGTAATTAGATTGGGTAAACCATAATTCATATCTGTGTGATGAAAAAGTTCTGGCCGTATAATTACCTCTACCTGCATCAATAATAATTGGTTCGTCGTTGGCATATACAATAAAATCACCCACATCATTGTGGTTATGGCTTTCTGCGTTGTGTCCACCATGTGTTGCTAAAAACAATCCCTCATTGGTTCTAGCAGTTAGTACTTGAATATCACTAATCCAAGCAGCAGTAGGAGCCACATATGGTATTGTGCTAGTATTCATTTGCGCTAAACTCATTAAATTCTGTATCCTTCTAGCACAAGAAAAAGTATTGGTAGGAAGATTCGAAAAGCTCGGCGGATAATTTTTAAAAGCCCATTGTCCAAATCCAATCATTTGTTGGTCATTAATGGCTTTTCCAAAACGGTACAACATAATTCCATCTGCGGCAACAGTAGGATCTGCATCGGAAAAATTTACAAAATAATTTTTTCCAATATGCATTTTATAAATGTAGCTACCCATTTTTTTAATTAAAGGCGCTTCAAAAACTTTCACTTTATTATTTGAAGCACCAGCAAATATTTCTAAACAATCATACACACTAGCGCCTGCAGCAAACCAATAACTTGGACCTTCGTCGCAACCGCCTTCTTCGCCTAAACCATTAATGTAGGAATCTAAACCTTCCATGGCATTGTGTGCCATTAATGTTCTTTTCTTTTCGTCGTTTTCAAGCAATAAAATAGCCGTGATCCAGTTAGAAATAATCCAAGGGTTCCAATTATTTACAGGATCGGTTTTGCTCATCCATTTATAAGAACCTCCTTTGGTTAACATTGGGTCTAATAAACGACGATTGGTTTCAAAATATATTCGTTTACGTATTTGTGGATTGATTTTATCTAATTTTTCGCCAACAAAATAATCTGTTAAAGCTAGTACCGATGCGGTTTCTGCAGAAAATAATTCTACCACCGGGTTTGTTGGATCGGGCAAGCCTGTGCCACCAATATGTGCAGCAGCTCCCCAAAAACTTTCTTCGCAGATAGACCATACACCATTAAAAATAGCTTCGGCAAATCTATTTTTATTTTCAATACTTTCTGCTAAAATCAAACTAAATAAAGCACCGCGTTTTTTAAAAGAAATCGTTTCTTGTTTTTGTCTATCACCCGTTCTTGTAAACTCCATGGCAATAGATCCCGGAATAGGTTCGAATTTAAAATTCAAAAAACCTTCCCCATTTTTTACCACTATTTTAAGGATAGAATCGGGCACAAATTTTTTCCATTCTTCAATTGTTTTTGGATAAGGATGGTAACTAGATTTTGGCACCAAAAATTGTTCGAAACTATTTATTGGATATTGTTTTGATAAAATATTTCTTTGAACTACTTGGGCTTGTGCTAATGTAGCAAGCAATAAAAAAACAATGCTAATTCTTTTATACATAGAAGCAATCTATTATTGGGTAAATGATTTTTTTAAAATTTTAAAGTTGGGGGTAAATATTTTGCAACCAATGCTTGGTAATAGGGTTTTAATTCTTCCCAACTTTTTTGGTCTGGATTTTTTGAGTATAAATCATAAGGGTTAAATAGGTTAACCCATTTAAACATTTCATGGTCATGCGCATCCATTAAATGATCGTAAGCATTTTCTCTGTGTTGCGAATAAAATGAATGATAGCGCAACATATACAATCCTTCTTCTGGCAAATAATCTTTCATCATATGGTACACGTATTCATCGTGTCCCCAAGAAAGGTGTACATTTTTTAAGCCGCAGTTAGGCGAATAAACACCATATTTTGTACTATAAATGGGATGGTCAATATCTGGATTATTAGCAAAAAATTCTGGGTAAACAATTTTGTCCGAAAAAGCACATCCCACCGGAAAAGTATCTCCAACTGCCGCCCATTGTGGTTCTCCAAAAAGGCATAAAACCTTTCCCATATCATGTATCAGCCCAATCAATACCATCCAATCTGGGTGCCCATCTCTTCTAATGGCTTCGGATGTTTGTAATAAGTGTTGCATTTGGTCTAAACTAGTATCTGGATCTGAATCATCTACTAATTCATTTAAAAAGTCAAACGCATTCCAAATGGGCATTTCCTTTTTATTGAACTGCAAATAGTTGGCTTTTTTCTCTAACACATAATCGTAAGATTGGTATTGGTGGTTGAGTCGATAGAATTCTTTAACCGTATCTCTTGTTGGTTCTTCGTAATTTCTAAAGGCTTCTGTTGCTTTATTGGTAGCTATTTCGGAAGGATCTGGGTATCTATTTAAAATATCTATTTCCCATTCGTCTAAATGATTTAATGGGCTATAATTTTCTGTAGCAATGTTTTTTTGATTGGTTGAAAGCATGTAAAAAGGCTTTGAGTTTTAAAATACCAAAGCATTAAATTAAACAAATTGTTTCAATTTAGAACCCAATATTTTCTAAAAAAGTTACACGTAATACATTGTTGTTTATATACTGAGTGCCTTGCGTGTTTTCTTGAAAAATATTTAAAACACCGCAAATAATGTTTTCGTGTTTATTTAAGGCGTATCCTAATCCTACAAATACCCGATTTTGATCAAGCACATGATTGGGTATTGTTGCGCCGTAATACAAATACAATTCTTCGCTCGTAGACAAAAAAGGTTTCTTAGGGCCAAAACCATTTTTATTTAAAGGGATCTGATAAGTAATATTGTACCGTAACTTTTGATAAAAAGTAGACGAATTTGCAAGCGTATAATCATCCAATACATTTGCTTTCCATCTTTGTTCTAGCCTAAACCATTGCCATAATTTGTGGTGCTCGTTATTATGGTACCACTGAAACTGCTGCCAGGTAAAGCGTTCTGGAATTGAAATATATTTATGCCCCTCTGCTGGAAAAAAATCGGTATAGCCAATTCCTGCTGCTAATTTGTTTTTATTCTTTAAATAATAAGTTCCAGCTACTCGAAAAGTGACTAGAGAAAACTGGTTAAAATAATTTTCTTTGGTATGAATTTCAGCATCAAACCAAGTGCCCCAATTATTTTTAAATTTTGTTTGTAAATTATAACTAGCCCAGCTTTGTTGCTGAAATAAAATTGGATTTTGTTGCGCACTTGCAACAAATGCAAACAATAAGAAGGGTAGAATAAGTTTTACCATAAAATGCTAGTGCTAAATCATTGCTACAAACTGCAAAATACAAATAGAATGAGTAACTATTTACAAAACTAATACCGATAAAAAATTGGATCCGTTTCTTCTGTAAGTAGTCCTCTTAATACTGAATCTCTTAAAACTGTTTGGTAGTTCATTTTTTTACCCTCTACCATTACTTGATCCATCACCAATCGAATGCCATGGCTATAGTCGGCATACCAATTAACATGCCCTGCATACACCGGTTGAATTGGCTTTCCATTTAACAGATGCCATCCATAAATAGCCACTTTATTTATTTTTGCTTGTAGGAAAATTTTATTGCTTAATACCACGTCTTTTTTAATACCCGATATCAATCCTTTTCTGCCTTTTCGTTGCCCCTCAATCATTAAATGGTGTTGCCACATGGTAATGGTGCTATCTCTAAACGCATACATAGGAACCGGCGCTAGCTTCACTTTGCTGTTGAGGTAAATTTCATCCACCATCTTTTTAGTGGGTAAAAAACAATGAAAACTATCGGCTATTTTTTGCGCAGCAATGGGTGTTAGTGGAATTCTTGCCCAATCGGTATCATTGCCAATCACTAGGTAATCGCTTGCTACAAAATAGGTTGCATGAATTGTTTTTTGATTGGGCCCAACAATACTGGTATGAATGGGTGTAAACTTTTTATAAAATTTTGGCAGATTTCCATCTAAAATAACTTCAACAGCAAAACTGTCTCTTTTCTGCCAATTATAGGCAACGGCTGTTTTGTAAAAATCTGTTCCTGTAATGGGGTTAACAGGAGCATGCGTTGTTAATTTTTGAGTACTACAAGCAAACAAAAATAAACACAAAAAGCCGCAATATTTTTTCATGTTGTTTGGGTTAATGAAACGATTGACTACTATAAGCAACTGCTATTTCTGCGCCTAATTTTGCATTGTTTTTAATAAGTGCAATATTTGATGCTAGGCTTTCTCCGTTGGTATGATCTGCAATATATTTTAATAAAAAAGGCGTTAAATTTTTTCCAAAAACATTGGCTGCTTTTGCTGCTGCTAGTGCTTGTACAATCGTTGTTTCAATAATGTCTGCAGGTATTTCTTGTGCTACAGGAATTGGATTGGCAATAAGCACGGCACCTGATAATTGCATTTGCCATTTAGCGTGCAACATTGCAGCTATCGATGAAGCAGTATCTAATCTTAAAGGAGAATCAAATCCACTACTATTCGAATAAAAACTAGGAAAACTATTTTGCCCCACTGTAACTACCGGTATTCCTTTTGTTTCTAAATATTCAAGCGTTAGTCCAATATCTAAAATTGATTTTACCCCGGCCGAAATAATAGCCACTGAGGTTTGTGCCATTTCGGTTAAATCGGCAGAGATATCCATTGTATTTATTGCATCTCTATGAACGCCGCCAATGCCACCTGTTACAAATACGCGAATACCAGCCATTGCAGCAATACGCATAGTAGCAGCAACAGTGGTGGCACCCATTAATTGTTGGCTAATAACATAGGGCATATCTCTCAAACTCACTTTCCAAGTATTCTTGGATTGCGCAAATGCTGCTAATTCATTTTGGCTTAATCCAACCTTGCATTTTCCATCAATAATGGCAATAGTTGCAGGGATAGCGCCGTTCTCTCGCACAATGGCTTCAACTGCTAATGCTGTTTCAATATTTTGCGGATAAGGCATTCCATGCGAAATAATGGTAGACTCCAATGCAACAACCGGCTTATTTTGGTCAAGCGCTAATTGCACTTCGGGATGGATATCTAAATAGGCTTTCATTAGTCTGGATAGTATTTACTTACATGGTCTAATAAAATAGCTTGCGTTAAATGAGTTGCAATGGCGCCATTTACTTGTAAAATTTCTGCCGATAAGGTATGGGCTAATTTCATACAATCCATTTCGTTTTTACCTAAGTATTTTCCTAAAAGATAGCCAGATAAAGAACCGTCTCCAGCGCCAGTGCAATCTACTACTTCTATATCGGGTGCGTGTAAACTAATGGTTTGGTCTTTGCTGTAGCGCGCAGATCCTTGTTTGCCATTGTGCAACCATACGTTTTGAATGCCTTTGTTTAAAAGCTCCTCCACCTGTAGTTGCGTTAAAAAAGCTTTGTCTGAACAGAGAACGGGTAATTCGTCTTCATTGGGTGTAATTAAATACAACCCCGATAGGGTTATGTCCTTGAATTTTCTTGCAGGCGGAACAGATACAGGTTCTAATATAAAAGGAATACCAGCTGTTTTACTAAAATCGAGTAACTTTCAACTGTTTCAACACTCAAATTGGCATCACCCAATAAATAAGAAGCTGTTTTTAATAAATTGGTATGCGCTGCAAGGTGTTCGGGTGTTATTAAATGATTCGCTGCATTGGTTAAAAACGCCGAAAACAAAGATCCATCTACGTTTAAGATGCCGGTATATTTTCCAGAAAGACCTTCTTTAGTAATAGAAGCGTCTAGCCTAACACCTGCTGATGTACAAGTTTTTTTCAACCAATCTCCATCACTATCATTTCCAAATACACTAATTAATTGAACGGGCACACCAATGATTGCCAATTGTTGGGCAATATTTCGTGAAACTCCGCCGGCTGTTTTGGTTACTACTGCATCATTGGTGGTAGCTAATAATAACTCACTACTCGCATGAATCAATTCGTCTACTAGTGCGGCTCCGATACAAATAATTGGGTTTGGCATTTTACAAAAATAACAACTATGCCCATAAAGTAGATTTAGTTTTATGGATATGCAATTGCCTCGAAAAATTTAGATAGTTTTAATCACTAAAAAAAAATTGTATGAAACGCTTGCCTGTTTTTTTGTTATTGTTTTGTGTGCAATCGGTATTTGCCCAAGTGAGTAAAGCGCCTGCTTATCCATTAATTACCCATGACCCCTATTTTAGTGTTTGGTCTTTCACCGACGAGTTAAATGCTAGCAACACCAAACACTGGACTGGCGCAGATCAGCCATTGAAAGGCATTTTAAAAGTAGATGGACAGCTCTACCAGTTTATGGGGAGCGATCAAAAAACCTACGATACCATTTTACCCATTTCTGACACACAATTTTACCAATATAGTTATACCGAAACAGTGCCAACTGCTAATTGGAAAAACATAGACTTTGTAGCCACCGATTGGAAAAAAGCAGAAGCGCCTTTTGTAACCAATTTAAAAAAAGGCAAAACTATTTGGAGAACAAAAGATATTTGGGTGCGTCGCTCTTTTGTATTGAAAGAACTCAACCAAAATAAATTATTTATAAACCTCCACCACGACGATAATGTTGAAGTTTTTTTAAATGGCGAGTTAGTGTATCAATGCGAATGCAGAAATAATAATGCAAACTTATATCCGGTGTCTGACGCCATTAAAAACAAACTAAAATTAGGTGAGAATGTATTGGCCATTCATTGCACGAATACTGCAGGTGCAGGATTTTTAGAAGGTGGGTTACTCAATGAAAAAATTCCTAATTCAATTCCAAAAATTTTAACAGCAGTACAAAAAAGTGTAGAAGTTAAAGCGACCCAAACCTTGTATCAATTTACTTGTGGGGCAGTGAATTTAAAACTATCCTTTACTTCTCCCTTGTTAATGAATAACCTGCATCTATTGTCGAGACCTATTTCTTATATGAGTTTTTCTGCAACTGCAACGGATGGCAAAACACACGCAGTGCAATTGTATACGGGTGTTTCTACAGTACTTGCTGCAGACAATGAGTCGCAAGAAATTATTGCAGAAAAAGAAATTACAGAAGGTCTAACTATTTTAAGGGCAGGAACTGTAGCACAACCTGTTTTAGAAAAAAAAGGCGACGACCTTAGAATTGATTGGGGCTATTTAAATGTAGCAACTAATGGTAAAAATGCCACCACAAGTATTAGCGGCTATAATGATTATTTAAATGCTTTCAATAACAAGCAACCAATTGTAGCAAAACAACAAGGCACAAGAATGTTGTTGAACACTGTTTTTGATTTAGGAAAAGTTGCTGCCACACCAGTAGATAGAATGTTAATGATAGGATATGATGATATTTATTCGGTGCAATATTTCAACCAAAATTTAAAAGCTTGGTGGAATAGTAATAATACTTCTAGCCTTTGGACAGAATTTATGGCGGCAGCACGCGACTATAAAAAAATTATGCAGCAATGTGATTCTGCTAATAAACGCGTGTATACCGATGCATTAAAAGCTGGTGGAGAAGCCTATGCCAAACTAGCGGTATTGGCTTATCGCCAAGCAATTGCTGCTCATAAATTATTAAAGAGTCCGTCGGGAGAAATTTTATTTTTATCGAAAGAAAATTTTAGTAACGGATCCATTAATACAGTGGATGTAACCTATCCTTCTGCACCTTTATTTTTAATGTACAATCCCGATTTATTAAAAGGGATGATGAATGGTATTTTCTATTTCTGCGAATCTGGCAAATGGACCAAACCCATTGCACCACACGATTTGGGAACTTATCCCATTGCTAATGGACAAACTTATGGAACCGATATGCCAGTAGAAGAATGTGGTAATATGCTAATTTTAGCAGCAGGTATTGCCAAGGCAGAAGGCAATGCTAAGTACAGCGAAAAACACTGGAAAACATTAAGCACTTGGGCGGAGTATTTAAGTAAAGAAGGACTAGATCCTACCAACCAATTGTGTACCGATGATTTTGCTGGTCACTTGGCAAGAAATGCAAATCTTTCAGTAAAAGCAATTGTTGGAATTGGTGGATATGCCATGATTGCAAAAATGTTGGGTAAAAAAGAGATAGCAGAAAAATACCAAACTATGGCCAAACAAATGGCTATTCAATGGATGGAGTTAGCAGATGCTGGCGATCACTACGCGCTTACTTTCGATAATAAAAATTCTTGGAGTCAGAAATACAATTTGGTTTGGGATAAATTATTGGGGCTGAATTTATTTCCTACTAGTGTGTATCAAAAAGAAATTGCTTGGTACCTCACCAAACAAAATGCATTTGGATTACCACTTGATAGTAGAAAAACTTATACCAAGTCCGACTGGATAATGTGGAGCGCGACACTTGCCAATAATCAAAAAGATTTTGAAGCCATTATTTTACCGCTACAAAAATTTGCACTAGAAACAGCTACACGCGTTCCATTAAGTGACTGGCACGAAACAACGAATGGCAACCAAGTAGGGTTTCAAGCAAGAAGTGTAGTAGGTGGATATTTTATAAAAGCGCTGGCTGATAAATGGAAAAAATAATATGACTTTTATTTAGGTTGAGTTTACAAAAAAGGCTGTATCAATAAATGATACAGCCTTTTCATTTTACAGAATTAATCTCTTTTATAATTCCCTCACCCAAATATTTCTATAACTAATTGGTTCACTTTTATCTCCGTGCGCTTGGAGTTTTAGTGGTGCTGGTCCGTGCTTTACATAAGAAGGTGCACCAACATAAGGTGTATCTCCTTTTAATTCAAAATTAAGTTGTACCAAAACGCCATTATGTAAAACAGTTACACGTGCTGGTGATTTTAAAGTACCGTCTTCGTTAAACCTTGGTGCAGTCCAAACAGCATCATAGGTTTGCCATTCGCCTGGAGGTAAACAAGCATTAACTAGTGGCGGATTTTGTTTGTAAATGCTACCTGCTTGTCCGTTTACGTAGGTCGTGTTTACATAGTTGTCTAGTACTTGTAATTCATATCCGCCTGCGCCAAAAGGCAATGCTGCAAAGAAAATTCCGCTGTTGCCACGGCCTTGTCCGCTGCCCGTTACATTGGCTGGAATTAAATATTCTAAATGTAATTGATAGTCTGTAAACAAGCGTTTTGTTTGCAAATCGCCCGCTTTTTTATTTACAGTCATTCCGCCATTTTCTAGTGTCCATTTAATAGGAGAACTAGCATCTTTCTCTGCCACCCATTCGTCTAAATTAGTTCCGTCTAATAAAACAATTGCATCCGAAGGTGCTTTGTGATTTACTACAGGTGTAATTACTTTTGGAACCGGGGTATAATATTCCGTTTCTTTTGGATCGTGTTTTACTTGTGCATTTACAGATGCCGTTGCAATGCTTGCTAAAAAAAATAGACTAACTATTTTGTACTTCATACAATTAAATTTTTGGTAAGTGATAGCCGTTATGGTAGGGCTTTAATAAATATTTATCGTTAATGGCTTGGTCTGTGAATTTAGCTTTGGCTTTATCCCAGTGTAGTTTTTGTTGCGACCTGAAAGAGATATTGCCCATTTGTGCTACTGTTGCAACGTGTGCACCAGCTTGAATAGAACAATTTAATTCTTCCATTTTGCGCGATTTTACAACGCTCACAAAATTCTCCCAGTGTTTATTTAATCCATTGTCAACAGATTTTTTTAATGGGCTACTCACTTTGCTTTTGCTTTGTCTTTCTTCAATTACTTCCCATCCGCCTCTGTTTAAAACAAGGGTACCGTTATTGCCAATAAAAGCAATGCCATGGTCTCTGCCATAAGAACCATTGTCAATACCCATTGCAGAATCCCATATCAAATTGAAATTATCAAACTCATACATAGTAGTAAGCGTGTCTGGTGTTTCTTCGGCAAGTTCAGGATAAGCAAATTTTCCGCCCAAACCGTCTATTGATTTTGGCACATCGGCTTTCATGCCAATTAATGCATAGTCTAATAAATGAACACCCCAATCGGTCATTAAGCCACCTGCATAATCCCAGAACCAACGAAAATGAAAATGGAATCTGCTAGAGTTGAAAGGCCTGGTAGTAGCGGGCCCTAGCCATTGTTTGTAGTCTACACCTTCGGGCGGTGCGCTATTGGGCACTACTGGTTCAGGACGCATCCATCCTTGGTAACACCAAACTTTTACGGTTCGAATATTTCCTAATTGTCCGCTGTGTACAAAACTTACGGCATCTTTAAAATGCTGTTGACTGCGTTGCCACTGACCGCCTTGTACCACTTTATTATAGCGTTGTTGTGCAGCCACCATGGCTCTACATTCTATAATTGAATTACCAACTGGCTTTTCTACATAAACGTCTTTACCTGCCTGAACTGCTTCTATCATCATCAATGCATGCCAATGATCTGGCGTACCAATAATTACTATATCAATATCTTTTTGTTCTAACAATTTGCGATAGTCGCTGTAGATTTTTATTCTTGAAATGTCGATATTCTTTTTAGTCAATTCATTTAGGCGATTTTGAATGACCGATTTATCAATATCACAAATGGCCACCAAGTTTACACCCGGAATCTTTATGGCGGAACTAGCGTCGGACCAACCCATTCCATTAACGCCAATCACCCCAACATTTAATTGGTCGGATGGCATGATACGATTGTTAAAAATAGCAAATACTTGATTGTCAACGGCTGAAGCTAATAAGCCACCACCCAACAAAGCTGAGGATTGTAGCAGAAATTTTTTTCTAGACGACATGGCAAGGTTTTCTTGGGTTTACAATAATTATTTTCAAACTAAGCAGTTAAGTTAGGTTAAAAATTCAAATAAAAACCATGCTTTGCCTCGCTAAAATTATTTAGTAGACTTTCCAGGAGCCCTTCTGTTTGTTCCCAAATTATTAGTGAGGTCATCGCCTAAATCGGCCCGTGCTTCATTAGCTAATTTAGTTAACTGCGCCACCACTTCGGGTAATTGATCTAGTAAATTATAGCGTTCACCTGGGTCTCTGCGTAAATCGTACAAGCCAGCAGGGAACTGAAAATTTTCGGTATTAGGTCCAGGCATTCCATCTTTTCCAGGAAGATATCCTTCGTAAGTTCTACCCGGATGCGCAAATACCAGTTTGTAATTTTCGTATCTAATAGCTTCTAAACTATTGGCACGATAATAATATAAAAAACTTTTTCGAGGGCTACTATCCATTTGTCCTTTTAGTAGTGGAAAAATATTTACCCCATCTATTTTGTTTGATGAAACAGCTGCGCCAGTAATGGCTGCAATAGTGGGTAAAAAATCTATTTCAGAGGCCATTTGATTATTAACCGTTCCCGCAGGAATCACACCCGGCCAACTCATAATACAGGGTACACGTTGGCCACCTTCAAACGAAGTGCCTTTACCTTCTCTGAGGCCTCCTGTATTTCCAGCATGGTTGCCATAATTCAACCAGGGGCCATTGTCGGAAGTAACAATAAGTAAGGTATTTTTATCGAGGTGTAATTTGGCAAGCGTTTCCCTAATTTGACCAATGCTCCAGTCTAATTCCATTACTACATCGCCATACATTCCTTGTGCCGACTTGCCTTTAAATTTATTTGAAACCGCTAGTGGCACATGCGGTAATGGATGCGCTAAGTATAAAAAAAATGGGTTGTTTTTATTTTGTTCGATAAATGAAATACTACGCTCTGTAAACCAAGTAGTAAACATTGATAAATCTGGATTGGTTTGAACGGTTGTATTGCCTTCAATTAAAGGCAGTGGTGGGTATTCTGTTTTATTGGTAGGATAGTGTGGAAACATATCGTGCGAATAAGGGATGCCAAAAAACACATCGAATCCATTTTGTAATGGTAAAAACTCAGGTAAATGCCCTAAATGCCATTTACCAAAAGCAGCAGTGGTATAACCTTTGGCACGAAGCATTTCTGCAATGGTTAATTCGTTGGCACCAATACCAATTTTACTAGTAGGCATTAGTGCGCCAGAAATACCAATTCTGTTGGGATAGCAACCCGTTAAAAGTCCGGTACGAGAGGCAGAGCAAACTGCTTGCGCAGAATATAGTTGACTAAAAAACATCCCTTCCTTGGCCATCTTATCCATATTAGGCGTTTGGTATCCTATGGCTCCGGTGATGTCTAAATCGCCATATCCCAAATCATCAAAATTCACAATAATAATATTGGGTTGTGTTTCTTTAATGGAAGGTTTTTCTTTGAATGCAATACTAGAAAATCCTACAAAAACCATACTAGTCAGTGCTACAATAGCCGACAAAGATTTTGAAATTTTTATCATAACAATTACATTTTTTTCATGCGTCCGTCTTCCATTTCAATGATGCGATTGGTTCTGGCCGCAAATTTATTATCTAAAATATGATTCTTGCAAGATCTGCTTAATGTACTTGCGGATATTTTTCAGTTCCTTTTGCATAAAACCATAAAATTCTATTCATCGCATCATCATCTCCGCCATCAACTTCTTTAAAAGCCGCTTGTTGAGACTGTTTGGCGTATTTTTTTGCTTTACCATTTAGGGCGCTAAAGCCTTTATTCATTTGATTTAAAGGAATATTGTTTGATAGTGCAGTATATGGCTTGCTGTTTTTTTGGAGTTGAAAACAATCTGTCATGGTTCTAGCAGTAGCATCCATAATATTCATTGGCGGTATACCTAGAATTTGTTCTATAGTTCTAAGCATAGA
>JAPLEL010000003.1 GCA_026391415.1 Bacteroidota bacterium | reverse complement strand
TGAAGTAACCTTAGTCACTTCAGCCCTATTAAACGAGAATAAACCGTTTATTAACTATGTAAAAGATCTTTTTTTGCTAATAAGCTTTCAACTGTTTCTACATATAATTCGTCCGAAACACAACAGTCAACAGGACAAACTGAAGCGCACTGAGGCTCTTCGTGGAATCCCTGACATTCTGTACACTTGTTGTGCGTGATATAATATGTGTCGGAACTAACCGGCGCAAAACGCTGATCGGCAGCGGCAACTGACCCATCCATTAAAGTAAAAGATCCTTTTACAGTGGTACCATCGGCAAGGGCCCATTCAACACCACCTTCATAGATTGCATTATTAGGACACTCGGGTTCGCATGCCCCACAATTGATACATTCTTCTGTTATTTTGATAGCCATACAAAATTGGTTTGATTAGTTAGTAACTACATTTGCAGTTCAAAATTAAGGCTGACTGATGACTTTACAAACTAGAATTCGATTATTTACAAGATTAGGGGAATATATTTTGGGAGATAGTGCCGATTGGCAAGACTGTAAGGAGCGTGCGTACCGCGAAAACCCTTGGTTTATTAGAGAATTCATTGAATTATCGGTAAAAAAAATTGCCGAAAATTTTTTACAAGAAAAAGCCCTAAACGATTGGGCCTTGGCTTATTCAGTGCCCGATTACCCAAATCAAACCCAAAATATTGGAATTGTAATGGCAGGAAACATCCCATTAGTGGGCTTTCACGACCTACTTTGTAGTTTTATTTCGGGGCATAAAACCACCGCAAAAGCCTCTTCTAAGGATACTGTTTTAATAAAGCACTTAGTAAGTAAACTAGCCGAATGGAACCCATCGGTGTTAGATCAAATTGTTTTTGCCGATAATTTAAAAGGATGCGACGCTTATATTGCTACTGGCAGTAATAATACTAGCCGATATTTTGAATACTATTTTGGCAAATACCCCAATATTATACGTAAAAATCGCAGTTCTGTAGCCATTTTAGATGGTTCAGAAACCCCAACAGAATTATTGGCTTTAGCAGATGATATTCAATTTTACTTTGGTTTGGGCTGTAGAAATAATACCAAAATATTTGTTCCGCAAGGCTATGATTTTATTCCATTATTAGATGCGCTGCGCAAATACGAGCATTTTATGGATTTTCATAAATACAAGCATAATTACGATTACCATTTGGCTATATTAATTATGAGTAACCGGTATTATATGAATAACGATTCTTTAATATTATCTGAAAATATTGCAGTTTTTTCGCCCGTAAGCCAAGTGCACTATGCCTTTTATTCAGATGCTAGCAATGTAATAGCCGAATTAGCTTTAAACGAAGAAGTACAGTGCATTGTGGGGCATGGTCGGGTACCATTTGGCATGGCACAAAGCCCTTCTTTAAACGATTATGCCGACGGAGTGGATACAATGGCTTTTTTAACTAATTTGTAAGCCATTTAAGTAATGAAAAAAGATTTGAAACCGATTTAACAGATTAGTTGAAAATTCTCAACACAAACTGCTGTACATTCAATTTTAAATCAATTAGCCGCTTTGAGTAGTAAAAAAAATGTTAAAAGCCAAACTACTTGAACTGTTAATTAATCAGGTTTATTTATTTGCAATTGAAAAGGCATATTTTTTGAATTAACTGAAAAAAAAAGAAGCATGAATATGAATTTCAAAAACATGTTAGCCATTGTGGCAATCAGCGCAACCACTGCTATTACTAGTGTTTGGGGCTATGGAAAATTTGTAGAGCACCAATTAGCAGGCATTCAAGAGCCTGGTAAATTACCGGTTAATTATGTGGGATTTTCTGGCAACAATACCCCAGGAACCATAGTAGATTTTACACCAGCGGCAACCAGTGCCACTCCTGCAGTAGTGCATATTAAAACTCGCACCAAAGAACGCCAAGTTAAAAACCAACAACGTCAAAGAAATCCATTTGGAGATTTATTTGGTGGAGACGATGCATTTGGTGATTTTTTTGGCGGAGGTCCACGCGTAATTCCAGAACAACGTGCAAGCGGTAGCGGTGTATTAATAACAGAAGACGGCTACATTGTAACCAATAACCATGTGGTAGATGGTGCCGATGAAATAAACGTAACCCTTCCAAATAAAAAATCTTACAAAGCAACTGTAGTAGGTGCAGATCCTAGCAGTGATATTGCTGTTATTAAAATTGAAGGAAAAGGTTTTCCATATTTAGTATACGGTAATAGTGATGATGTAAAACTCGGTCAATGGGTACTGGCTATTGGCTATCCATTAAGTTTAGACGTTACTGTAACAGCTGGTATTGTAAGTGCAAAATCTAGGTCTATAGGTGTTAATGGTCAACAGAGTGCTACCCCTGTAGAATCATTTATTCAAACGGATGCAGCGGTAAATCCAGGTAACAGTGGTGGTGCTTTAATTAACACTAGCGGTGAACTAATTGGCATTAACTCCGCGATTGCATCTCCTACTGGATCTTATGCAGGTTACTCGTATGCAATACCGGTTAATATGACCAAAAAAATTGTAACGGATATTGTAAAATTCGGTACCGTTCAAAGGGCTTATATTGGCATTAGTTATGCTGGCGAAAATTTACCAGACGAACAAAAGAAAGCATTAGAAAAAGAAATTGGTATTCCTTATAAAGAAGGCGAAGGCGTATATGTAACTGGTGTTCCAGCTACTGGTGCTGCAGGTGTTGCAGGAATTAAAAAAGGCGATATTGTTACTAAAGTGAACGGAGTTAATGTAACCAATGGTCCTGAATTACAAGAACAAGTTGCCCGTTTTAAACCAGGCGATAAAGTAACACTTTCTTACAAAAGAGCTGGCAAAGAAAATACAGTTAATTTAACTTTGAAAAACAAAGCAGGAAATACCGAAGTAGTAAAAACAACTTCTATAATGGATCAGCTAGGTGGCGAACTTGAAACAGTAGACAAAAAAGTAGCAGCAGCCAATGAATTAGCTGGCGGTGTGGTAGTTAAAAAAGTTGGTACTGGTAGTTTAAAAAATACCAAAATTCAAGAAGGATTTATTATCACTAGCGTGAGTGGCGAACCAGTAAAAAGTTTAGAAGAATTAAAGGCTGCATTGAATGCTTCAAAAAGCGGCACAGTAAGGCTTGAAGGTGTGTATCCTGGATTTGAAGGATCTTATGCTTACCCTTTGAGTTTAAAAGCTGAGTAAAATTTAGTACTAAACATCATTTTAAAAAATAGGCTGTATCAATTTTGATACAGCCTATTTTTTTCTATAAACCAAATACTCCCCTGCCATCAATTCAAATTTTTCGCCGGGTAATAATGAAAAAGTTAACTCAGAAAAAATACTAATGAATGCCCCTGATAACCATTCGTGATTTACTTGAATAGACAAATTGTTTTTTGTAGATATATTTAAAATAACCAATACAATCTCTGTGTCTTTTTTTCGCAAAAATGCAAAGATTTCATTGCTATTTTCTGAAGGTAAAATAAAAGTTTCTCCCAACTGTATCGCCTTACTATTTTTTCTGAGATG
>JAPLEL010000267.1:3358-6930 GCA_026391415.1 Bacteroidota bacterium | reverse complement strand
AACAGGTATAACAACTTATTCTAACAATACCAATAATTTTAGTTCATTGGTAAAAAAAGTGTTTGCTACCGCATCGGCTAATTCAAATGGCAGTAGCTCTTTTGACAGAGCGGCACGATCTTTTAGCAATAGTTCGTCTAGTAGTTCTTCATCTAGCAATTCATCTAGCAGCCCCGTTGTAACCAGTAGTTCAGCAGGAGGAAATAGTGGCGGTGTAAAAAGCACTGGAACTAGCACAAGCACAGGTAGAACTTCTAGAAATTAATAAGCCTCCCACACATGAAAAAATATTTATTGGCACTCAGCTTGATTTCTAGTGTTGCCTTATTTGCACAAACACCCGATGAAGCTTTAAGAACTGCTTGGTTTACCCAAAATGGTTCTGGTAGAAATACCGCAACTGGCGGCGTGATGGGCTCCCTAGGAGGCGATATTACAGCCAACCACGTAAATCCTGCAGGTCTTGGATTGTTTAAAACAAATGAATTGGTTTTATCGCCCGGATTTTTATTAAACAAAAACAAGTTTAACTACCGTGGCACCGATACGACTGCCGATAAAAACAATTTTAATTATGGTACTTCAGGAATTATATTAGCTGCAGGTGCTAATCCTAATAAAAAATGGACCAGCAGTGCTTTTGCCATTTCTGTAAACCAAGTGGCCAATTACAATAATAGGGTGCAATTCAAAGGATTCAATAATGTGAGTTCTTATTCAGAAAAATATTTAGAAGAATTGGTACGCGATCGTGCAGATACCATTGCTGCTTTAAGCAATTATGTTTATGGATCTTCTTTGGCATTTAGAACTTATTTAATAGATACTATAAGGGGTGCAAATGGCGCAGTAACGGGCTATCAGAGTTTGGTGCCTTATTCAACAGGCATTAATCAATCTTACGATGCCACTACTTCTGGTGGTTATCATGAAATTGCCCTTGGATTGGCTGGAAATTTAATGGATAAAATGTATATTGGAGGTAGTTTGGTGATTCCAGTTATCAATTATCAAAAACAAACTATTTATTCTGAAACAGATGCTACAAATAATACCAAAAATGAATTTAAGAGTTTTGAATATAGAGAAAGTTTTAGTTCACGTGGTATTGGGGTTGGATTAAAATTAGGCATGATTTATAAACCACAAGATTATTGGCGTATAGGCTTGGCATTTCATACACCACAATTACTTGGCTACAAAGACGAAATTAGATCGTCTATGACAACCAACACAGAAACTTATGCTGGAACCATCACTGAAACTAGCGACCAATTAAATAGTGGCAATGCTGGAAAAAGCGAATACAATTTATCTACTCCTTGGCGCGCCATTGCAAGTGCTAGTTATGTATTTAGAGAAGTGAAGGATACTAGAAGACAACGTGCTTTTTTAAGTGCCGATATTGAATATGTAAATTATCGTGGTGCGCGTTTTTCTGCAGTAGATAAAACCGATGCCGATTTGGTAAACTACTACCAAATGATTAATGATGAAATAAAAGATTATTACAAAGGGAATGTAAATATTAGAGTTGGTGGCGAATTAAAATTTAATGTTTGGATGGTTCGATTAGGAGGTGGCTATTATGGTAGCCCTTATGCAGATGAAGCCCTGAAAGCCAATCGTATTGTAACTAGTGGCGGATTTGGCTATAGAAACCATGGGATATTTATAGATCTAAGCTATGCCCATATTTTTCAAAAAGACGTACAGTTTGCCTATCGTTTAAACGATAAGCCTAATACATTTGCTCTACAGTCTGGATCAAGAGAAAATATCATGCTTACTTTAGGATTCAAGTTTTAGAACATATAATTATTTAAGTAGTTCCAGCATTTTTTCTACCGAAGCATCTCTTGCATCAAACCAATGTATGTTTGCGTCTTTTTTAAACCAAGTCATTTGTCTTTTTGCATAATGACGTGTGTTTATCTTTATTTGTTCTATTGCTTTCTCTAGGGTTATTTTTTTATTGAAATAGTCAAACAACTCTTGGTAACCCACTGTTTGCAATGCATTGTTTTGGCAATAAGGAAAAAGTGCTAATGCCTCCTCAACTAGCCCTGCTATAACCATTTGATCAACACGTTGATTGATGCGTTCATTCAATAATTCCCTTGGCATTTCAAGGCCTATTTTAATTATTCGAAATGGTCTTTGTTTTTTATTGGCAGTTCGAAATTCAATAATTGATTTACCTGTTGCTTGCCAAATTTCTAAGGCGCGCATTAAACGTTGGGGGTTATTTTGTTCTGCTATTTTCCAAAATACAGGATCATTTATTTGTACCGTTTCTTGTAACCAATTCAATCCATTTTGCGCATACAAATCAATAATATTTTGTCGGATAGATGGATCAATGCTTGGCATATCATCCATTCCTTCGCAAAAAGATTTAATATACAAACCAGTGCCGCCAACCATTACAGCAATAGGCTGCTTATTAAAAATTTCGTTGGCTTTTGCCAATGCATAGGTTTCAAATACGCCTGCATTAACTTCTTGATTAATAAAATGCGAATTAATAAAATAATGCGGTATTGCTAATAATTCTTCATTAGTAGGTTTAGCAACAGCAATACCTAATTCTTTAAAACATTGACGAGCGTCTGCAGATATTATTTCGGTATGTAGGGTTTTGGCCAAAGTAATCGCTACAACTGTTTTACCAACTGCAGTAGGACCGCAAATAACCAATATTGTATTTTGTGCTAATTCACTCATTAAAATTGCTAATACGCCTCTTCGTCTTGCCCTTCATCTTGTCCTTCATCTTGTCCTTCATCGGCATCTTCATCATGGTCTCCTTCACCATCAACATCATCCGAAGAATCCTCTAATTCATCTCCTTCTTCTCCAAACCCATCCTTGGCTTCGCTTAAATCGTATTTCTCTTCAATATCGGCAAACTTATCGCCGAGTATACTTTTGGTGCCGTATTGTTGGGGTCCAATACCTTCTACCCGAGTAGCTGAAGGATACAATGTTTTAGCATTTTCTTCTTTACTAACACTAATCAACTCAACTAAAAAGACCCAATTTTTTACAAAATCGTAAACGTAAATAAATTTTTGATTGGTATCTATAATTTCAGAACCAATAGTAGTTTCCGCCATAATCAAGGGCTCTACGGCATAGGCTTTATCGTATCGCTCAAAACTAATTTCTCTTCCACGTTGCCAATTATCATTGCTTCTATAAAAACTTGACTGGTGCTTTGAATCAAACTCATACGACTTTACAATTGCAAAGTGTAAGTCTTGAAAATTTTGTGTATGCTTAATAATAATATCACGGTAAACCGCGTCGTCTTCTTCGAGATAAATTCTAAATTTTAATACAGCCATTCTATTGAGTTGCTTATTGTTAGTGGTAGTTATTTAACATGCAAATTACGCAAGTATCTTGTGAGTAAGGCACGAATTTACAATTAATTCAATGGGTGTAAATTTAATTCTGCTGCCTTTTCTAACATATACCCAAAAGCTGCCGTATAATTATTAGCAATTAATCCGTCTAAAATTGCTTCGCGAATAGCATCTTTAATAATCCCAACATTTTTTCCTGGA
>JAPLEL010000267.1:0-3338 GCA_026391415.1 Bacteroidota bacterium | reverse complement strand
TTCCTGGAGCTAAGCCAAAATGAGCCATAATCATTTCTCCGGTAATTGGCGGCTGCCAATTACGCATTTGATCACTTTCTTCCACCGCTTTCATGCGCTGTTTAACCATTTCAAAATTTTGCAGATAGCGCTTAACTTTTATTTTATTCTTACTAGTAATATCTGCAGAACAAAGCAGCATCAATGCATCGATATCTTCGCCAGCGTCAAATAATAATCTACGCACAGCACTATCAGTAATATTTTCATTGGTTAAGCTAATAGGACGCAAATGCAATAACACCAACTTTTGTACCATTTTCATTTTTTCATTCAACGGTAATTTAAGCTTGGTGAAAATCTTTGGAACCATTCTTGCGCCAACCACTTCGTGTCCATGAAAAGTAAAACCATGTCCTTCTTCAAATTGCTTGGTAGCAGGCTTTGCTATATCGTGCAATAAAGCTGCCCATCGTAACCACAGATCATTGGTATTTTCAGAAATATTATCAATCACTTGTAGGGTATGATAAAAATTGTCTTTATGCCCCATTCCATCAATATTTTCTGCGCCATACAAATCGACCATTTGCGGAAAAATAATTTGTAATAATCCTGTTTGAAACAATAAATCCCAACCAACAGAAGGCCGACTACAAAGCATTATTTTATTGAGTTCATCTGTTATACGTTCTTGAGATACAATTTTAATTCTAGAGGCCTGTAACTTAATCGCATCTAGGGTTTCAGGCACAATTGTAAATTCTAATTGTGCAGCAAACCGAATGGCACGCATCATTCTTAAAGGATCGTCACTAAAAGTTTGTTCCGGCAATAATGGGGTTTGTATGATTTTATTTTCAATCGCTGCAACGCCATTAAATGGGTCAATTAATTGGCCAAAATCTGCTTTATTTAAACTAATAGCAAGTGCATTGATAGTAAAGTCTCTTCTGTTTTGATCGTCTTCTAAACTGCCTGTTTCTACTTGTGGTTTTCTACTTTCTAGTTGATAACTTTCTTTTCTTGCGCCTACAAATTCAATTTCCATTTCTGGCAATTTAATTTGTGCAGTTCCAAAATTTTTAAAGAAAGCAACAGTGGGTCGGGGCTCAAATAAATCTGCCACTTTATTGGCTAATTCAATGCCATCACCCAAGCAAACAATATCTGCATCCTTGGTAGGTCGGCCAATAATTTTATCACGAACAAACCCCCCAATTAAATAAGTGGGCAGGTTCAAACTGGCTGCAGCTGCGGCTATTCGATTAAAAATGGATGTCTCTATTGAGGTACAAGGTATCTGCATCTACTGTAAATGTACTAGTCTTTGCGTTTAGGATTATACTGTTAGTACCGCTAATAATTGTTGGGTACTTATTTTTTGGGCGCAATTGAAATGCTTTTCTGGGCATTTTTGTTGGCCATGAATGCCACAAGGTCTGCAAGACAGGGCTTCTGGCAGTTCTACAATATGGCTATTGGTGGAAAGTGGCCCGTAGCCAAATGCAGGTATAGTAGAACAATAAACAGCCGTTATAGACGCATTTACAGCCGATGCAAAATGCATAGGTGCTGAGTCGTTTACATAATTCATTTCGGCTTGTTGCATTAAGGCCGCTGAGGCTAAAAAATTGAGTTTACCCGCTAAATTATAGGTACGCATAAAAGAATCTGTTGCCACTAAATTGTTACATAGCGCATAATCGGAAGCTGCTCCTAACAAATAAATAGTATACCTGCTAGGCAATGCTTGTATTAAATCAATCCATTTGTTTACAGGAAACTGTTTAGTGTACCAGACCGAAGCTGGGGCTATACAAATAAATGGCGCTGTAGTATATGCTGCAATTCTAGCTTGATCTGAAATACTTGGATATAATTTTGGTTTTGCCGCTAATTCATCTGTAAATGCAGCAATTAATTGGTGGTTACGTTCAATTTCGTGCAATGCTATTTGCCCTTTGCTAAAATGGTGCTGGATACTTTTACTAAAAAAAAAGCTAAATGGATTTTTATTGAATCCAATGGTTTGTCTAGCACCTGAGCATATTGTAATCAAACCAGTTGCTGCATAGCGTTGTAGGTTAATTAACTGTGTATACCGATTGGCCCGAATCTGTTTAATTGTTCGAAATAGGTTTTGATATTTATAGCTTTTTTTATCCCAAATTAATACTTGATGTAAAAAAGGATGCTGTGTAAATAATGATTCATTTCCCTTTCTAACCAGTATATCAATAATGGCATTTGGATAAAACGTATGTAATTTTTCTACAATGCCCGTTGCTAGAACTACATCCCCAATAAAAGCAGTTTGTATGACTAAAATCTTTTGCATCTGTACAAAAATACTTATTAATTAGATTGAAGCGCTAGCAAGCATAGTAGAATGACACGCCTTGATTTTAATTTTTTTATGAAATCAAGCCCAACAAGTAAAAATCAAAGCCATTCTAACTGTATGTTTGCAAAAATTTAAAGCATGTCATTACAAGCATTGATCCTAGAAGCCTGGGAAAACAGAGAATTACTGAAAGACACCAAGTATACAGATGCCATTAGGGCAGTAATAGAAGAGGTAGACAAGGGTCGTTTAAGAACCGCAGCCCCTACAGAAAATGGCTGGGTAGTAAACGAGTGGGTAAAACAAGCCATCTTACTATATTTTGGTATTCAACAAATGCAAACCTGGGAATTGCCTCCTTTTGAGTTTTACGATAAAATGTTGTTGAAAAGCAATTATAAAGAGTTAGGTGTACGTGCTGTTCCGCATGCAGTTGCACGTTATGGCGCTTATTTAGCTAAAAACGTAGTACTTATGCCTAGTTATGTAAATATTGGCGCATTTGTAGACGAAGGAACCATGGTGGATACTTGGGCTACTGTTGGTAGTTGCGCTCAAATTGGAAAAGGCGTTCACTTAAGTGGTGGCGTTGGAATTGGTGGTGTATTAGAACCATTACAAGCAAGTCCGGTAATTATTGAAGATGGTTGTTTTATTGGCAGTCGGGCAATTGTTGTTGAAGGAGTTATTGTAGAAAAAGAAGCTGTATTAGGCGCTAATGTGGTGCTTACCAAATCTACTAAAATTATTGACGTTAGTGGACCGGAACCAATTGAATATAAAGGACGCGTACCAGCTAGAAGTGTTGTGATTCCGGGTGCTTATTCAAAAACTTTCCCTGCTGGTGATTACCATGTGAATTGTGCTTTAATCATAGGTCAACGTAAACCAAGTACCGATTTAAAGACCAGCTTAAATGATGCATTAAGGGATTTTAATGTTGCGGTATAAAAAAGGGCAATGCCTCTAAAAAAGTTGGGGTGACAGAGACGAATCCCCACCACCCCGATTA
>JAPLEL010000158.1 GCA_026391415.1 Bacteroidota bacterium | reverse complement strand
GTAAGGGAATTTTGCAATCCTTTTGTACAGACGTTAGTAAGGATGGTAAATTAGAAGGACCATCCATTGATTTATATAAAAATATTGTAGAAAAGTTTCCTTCCTTGTTTTTTATAGCTAGTGGTGGTGTGAGTTGTTTAGACGATTTGACTGCATTAAAAGAATTGGGTTGTGCAGGTGCTATTGTTGGAAAAGCGATTTATGAAGGAAGAATTGCTTTAAAAGATTTGACTAATTTTTAAACAAAGAATAGCGTAACAAAATGCTTACAAAAAGAATTATTCCTTGTTTAGATATTCGCGACGGACGTACTGTAAAAGGTGTGAATTTCGAGAATATTCGTGATGCTGGAGATCCAGTAGAATTGGGTGCATTTTATGCCAATCAAGGTGCCGATGAATTGGTTTTTTTAGATATTACGGCTACAATTGAAAAAAGAAAAACCTTAAGTGAATTAGTGAATAGAATATCGCACCATATTAATATTCCCTTTACGGTTGGTGGCGGTATCAGTAGTGTTGATGATGTTAGTATTTTATTGCAAAATGGTGCCGATAAAATTTCGGTTAATACGTCGGCCTATAAAAATCCCCCATTAATTAAAGATTTAGCCAAGGAATTTGGTAGCCAATGTATTGTTTTAGCCATTGATACAAAGTTAGAAGCAGATGGCAATTGGTATGTGTATTTAAATGGTGGAAGGGTTAAAACAGATACCAAATGTATTGATTGGGCTAAACAAGCCGTAGATTTGGGGGCTGGTGAAATATTATTAACTTCTATGAACCACGACGGTACCAAACAAGGTTTTGCCCTAGACATTACAGCAAAACTGGTTGAAACATTGCCTGTGCCAATTATTGCATCTGGCGGTGGTGGCACGATGGATCATTTTGTTGATGTGTTTACAACAGCCAAAGCAGATGCTGCACTGGCTGCTAGCATTTTTCATTTTAAGGAAGTAGCCATTCCTGATTTGAAAGCTTATTTAAACGAAAAAGGCATTATTGTTAGAATTTAATAGTACAACCATGAATTTAGATTTTTCAAAATACGCAGATGGTTTAGTGCCCGCAGTTATACAAGACTTTAATACCGAAAAAGTGTTAATGCTAGGTTTTATGAACCAAGAAGCACTTGAAAAAACAGAAGCACTAGGCAGGGTAACTTTTTTTAGTAGGAGCAAACAACGTTTGTGGACAAAAGGAGAGGAATCTGGCAATTATTTAGAATTAAAAACCATATCGGTTGATTGTGATAATGATACCTTATTAATTAAAGCGCATCCGCTAGGACCTGTTTGCCATACCGGCGCCGACACTTGTTGGATGGAAAAAAATCATAGTAATAACTTCTTATCATACCTAGAAGATATTATTCAATTGCGCAAACAAGCATCGCCCGACGAGTCTTATGTGGCAAGCCTATTTGCCAAAGGGATGAATAAAATTGCCCAAAAAGTGGGCGAAGAAGCGGTTGAACTAGTAATTGAAGCAAAAGACAATGACCAAGATTTATTTTTAAACGAATCGGCCGACTTATTGTTTCATTACTTAATTTTATTAAATGCCAAAGGATATCGATTAACAGATGTTATGGATATTTTACAAAAACGTCATTCTAAATAATATGCGTCAATTATTTATTTTTTTATTGTTACCAATATTGTCTTTCGCCCAAACTAGCACGAAAGATTTTGTAATTAAAGCAGCTATTAAAGGGTTAAAAGATAGTACACAAGTGTCTTTAAAAGGAGGTACTACAGGTACAACTATTGCCAATACCATAGTGCGAAACGGCCAATTTACAATTACTGGCAAACTAAATGAAGCCGATGTTTTTCAACTAGCATTTGTAGGATACAAAGAAGGGATAGACGTTTTTTTATATAATGATACTTTACAAATTGTAGGCGATTTAACTACTGGTTTAAATATGAGTGGCTCTCAATTGCAAGTAGACTACGAATATTTTAAACAACAATTCAATCCGTTTAGAGATAGGTTAAATTCATTAGCGGCT
>JAPLEL010000176.1 GCA_026391415.1 Bacteroidota bacterium | reverse complement strand
TGTTATTCACTTGTAGCTAGCCTTAACAATTTGATAAGAAGCGTTTGATAGAAAATTAGTGTCTTTTTACAATAACAATCCGATTTACCCTAAAACTATTCAAGATGAAAACTAATTCGTACCAACTCTTGGTAAATGCAACAGGACAATTAATGCAACAACATGCATTCGATCATTTATCGGATGAAAAAATTTCCAGAATGCAACAATGTTTACACCGTTTGGGTAAGCAAAATGCAAACAATGAATTGAATACAATTAAAACTGAGTTTTTCAATTTATTTGGTGAGGCAGATTTATTTACAGAAACTACAACACCACAAACATTGTATCAATTTCAGTCGGCAATGAATTGTTTTGGAGAAAATATTATGCCTGCATTATTGATGGAGGAAGGGGCAGAATAATTCTAAAACAAGTTCCTTTATTTAGTTCGCTCCATTTAATGGTGAGCTTGCCTTTGTGGTATTGCTCAACAATTCTTTTACTTAGCGATAAGCCAAGTCCCCAGCCCCTTTTTTTTGTGGTAAAGCCTGGGTTGAAAACTTTTGTAATATTCAACGCAGAAATTCCTTTTCCTGAATCGGTTATATCAATAATCACTTCATGATTATTGGTTTGTGCACTAATATTAATTAATCCTTTTCCATCAATAGCATCCAAGGCATTTTTAATTAAATTTTCCATTACCCAGTCAAACAAAGGCGCGGAAAGATTCAGTTCGGTTTCTGCTATATTTGATTGATCCCATTCAAATACCACTTCGCCTCCTGCTCTTTTTTTCATGTAATTTAGAATACTTGTAATTTGTTCTGCAATCAATACTGGCTCTAGTTTTGGTTGAGATCCTATTTTCCCAAAACGATCTGTAATTAATTGTAATCGTTTTACATCCTTGGCTATTTCTGGAATTATTTTTTCGTTTCCAGGTGTTTCTTTTAAAATTTCTAGCCATCCCTCTAAACTACTTACAGGCGTGCCTAGTTGGTGTGCGGTTTCTTTTGCTAGTGATGCCCAAAGTTGGTTTTGGGCACTTTTATAATTGGTTTGTAACATCACAATGGCAATGATACTAAATAAAGCAACTACTATCAATTGCACAATTGGGTATAGCTTGGTTTCTTTAAGCATAGGACTTTCGCCATAATAATAATAATTAGCAGCATAAGGAGAAACCGATAAAACACTAATAATGGGAGTAGCATTGTATCGTTTAAATTGGCGTAATTTATCTTGCAAATAACTAGGTTGCTTTTTTACAAGTGCCGTATCTAGATTTAAAAAGTTCCCAGTAATTTGGTCTTTTTCATTGGTTTCAATAATTGGAATTTGGTCATTTTCGGTACTAATTTTTGTGGCCAAATTAATGCTAGCAGTATCACCTGAATTTAAAATAGTTCTTTGCGCTTCTACCCATGCCGCCACATTTTTTCTTTCTTCTGCTGCAATTTTTCCTGCTAAATATTGTGAATACACAATGGTGCCACTTGCAATAATGATTGCAATCAATACAAGCAGTGTGCGCCAATTTAACCAAGATCCAATCATAACTCTAAAATAAGCTAATTAGCCACAGGAAATTGTTATTCATAAAGAAAGAGGCCATCTCAGTGAGATAGCCTCTTTGCTATAATGTTTTGAAATGAAACGACTAACTAAATAAGCCACCTTTTTTAAGGGTTCTTATACTTTCGCCAATTTTAAATCCATTGTTATAGATTTCAATTTTATAATCGCCTTCTGCATATTTGTCTGACTTTTTCCAGTTAAAACTTACTGGGGTTAATTTCCCTTGCTCATAAGAAACGGTCACTTTATTTGTAAACGCTTTTTCTCCTTCTTCACGTGTATTAAAACTACCGCCATCTTTAAAAACTTTTCCGTCTGGTCCTGTAATTACAATAAACAAGTCTTTTGATCCAGAAGGTGTAACACGGTTAGGATCTAAAGCAAAATTTACACGCATAAAATCGGCACGTTTAGCAGTAGAGGTTTCTTTTTCTTTACCACTACTTTTTACATCAATGGCAGTGATGCCAATGTTCGACGCATGTAGTGTAGAAGCAACGTCTACTTTTTCTGCCAGCTGTTGTTTTTCAGAAGTAGTTTTATTAAGATTTTGTTCTAAGTTTTGCTTGTCGGAAGTTAATTGTGTTTTTTCGGTATTCAACTGTTGGTTAGTGGAGGTTAGTTGTTTGTTTTCTCCTTTAAGTTGTTCTATTTCTACAAACAAGCCGTTGATTTTTCCGTTCAACTCGCTAATCATTTTTTTAGCATCAGTCAATTCTGCCGTTGTAGCATTTTTCTTGCGAAGGATGCCACTGATATTACCTTTCAATTGTTGGATCTCTGTGCTTTTTTCTGCCAATGACCCTTGCAACTGAATATTGGTTTGGGTTAAAGAATCTGCCTTAGCCGATACCAATAAAAAGTCTTGTTGAATGGCAGACCTAGCACTATCAATATTGGTGATTTTGGTTTCTAAAAGTGTAACCGTTTCTTTTGTTTTGCTTTTGTCGTAAAAAATATAGGCCCATGTAAGTAATAAAGCAGTAATTAAAATACCGTAAATAAGTTTACGATTATCATTGCCTTTTGGGGCCTGTTGCGCATAGTTTGATGTTGGTGTAGTAGAATAACTCATAAAATTTGAATTTAAATGTTCAACTGTAAAATTACTAAAACCGTGCCAAATTGCTTTTTAGCCTTAAATTCTATTAAATTATTAAAAATCTTCTGTAATAGTTATATTAAATGGTTTGCATTTTAAAAAGCTTATCCCATCTTTGTAACCATGTCTGCAGAAAAGATCATCGCTGATTTTAAGAAAAAACTATACAAACCCGTCTATTGGTTAGAGGGGGAGGAATCTTATTATATTGACCAGATTGTAAATTATGCAGAACACCATATTTTAACCGAGGCTGAAGCAGGGTTTAATTTATCTATTTTTTATGGAAAAGACGCAGATTGGGCAAGTGTATTAAATGCTTGTATGCGCTATCCTATGTTTGCAGAAAGACAAGTGGTGCTACTTAAAGAGGCGCAGCACATGAAGGATATTGATAAGTTAGAAAACTATATCGACAATCCTTTAAATAGCACCGTATTTGTGGTGAGTTATAAAGAGAAAAAGGCAGATGGCAGATCAAAATTTGGTAAACTGTTAAAAGCAAAGACAGAATTTTTTTCTACCAAAAAAATGTATGAGTCTGCGTTGCCCGACTGGACCAATCAAATGGTTTTGCAACATGGGTTAACTATTAACCCTAAAGCGCTTGCACTATTGGTTGACCATATTGGAAATGATTTAAGTAGAATTGAAAACGAAATTGAAAAATTAGCAGTAAATCTGGGTGCAAGAAAAGGCATTACTGAAGACGATATTGAAAACTATATTGGCATTAGTAAAGAATTTAATGTTTTTGAATTGCAAGATGCTATTGCTAAAAAAGATTTGGCAAAAGCGATAAGAATTATTGGCTATTTTGAATCGAATCCCAAAGCGGCTCCAATTGTATTAATATTACCTGCTATCTATAATTTCTTTAGTAAAGTGTTTATGATATTTGGAATGGCCAATACTGATGATCGGTCGGTTGCAACTGAATTAGGAGTAAATCCTTATTTTGTAAAAGACTATACCAATGCGGCTAGAAAGTATGCCTACGAAGGGGTTGAGCGAATTATGCTATTGTTGCATGAATACAATTTAAGAAGTGTTGGCGTGAATGATGGCGGTACTTCTGATGCAGGATTATTAAAAGAAATGGTTGTAAAAATGATGCAATAATATTTTTATGCTAATGTTTTAATTGCACTATTTTTATCCTTTGCCAATTGTTCTTTTAAGGAATCTAGTCCTGCAAATTTTTGTTCTGACCTTAAAAAATGGTGCACAGAAACTTGTAAAATTTCTCCGTAAATTTCTGCATCAAAATCAAATAAATTCACTTCAATCACCCGAACTGTTCCTTCGATAGTGGGTCGAATACCAATATTCATCATACCCTTGTATTCCCTTTTAGGATGGGCATCTTTAATTTGCGCAGTTACTGCATAAACGCCATTGCCCGGTACCAATTTTTCTAAAGAAGCAATTGATAAATTGGCAGTGGGGTAACCAATAGTCCGACCTACTTGGTTACCTTTTACAATTGTTCCTTCAAAAAAATACGGGTAACCTAATAATTGATTGGCTGTTGAAATATCAGCATTTAATAAAGCGTGCCTGATTTTGGTGGAACTAATAATTACTTCATTAAATAAGTATTCGGGTATTTCTTTAACTATAAAACCTAATTGATTTGCATGCTGCTGCAATAATAAAAAATTGCCGGTTCTGTTTTTACCAAACTTATGGTCGTAACCAATAATCATGGTATGGGGTTGAAAGGTTTTTACCAGAAAGTCTGTAATATATGCTTCGGCAGATTGGTTAGCAAAGGTTTGATTGAATGGAATAATTACTAAATGATCAATACCTGCTGTTGTTAATAGTTCAATTTTTTCGTTGGGGGTGGCAAGTAATTTTATTTCGCCAGGAGCTTTGGCAATGACCGAACGAGGGTGGGGGTAAAAACTAATAATAACAGATTCTCCGCCAATGCTTGCCGCCTCGCTTTTTAACTGTGCAATTATTTGTTGATGCCCTAAGTGAACTCCGTCAAAGGTGCCAATGGTTATAACTGCTTTTTTAAACTTGGGAATTGGTCCTTCTGACTGATAATGTACCTGCATAATTGGGTGCAAATCTAATACATCGTGCCCAAGAGAGAAAGTCAAACCCAATAAAAATATATCAATCCAATAACTAACTGCCATGATTCCCTATTTTTAAAGCCTATATTGTACATTTGTAACTATTATAAAAATTCCAAAATTCCAGTATGTCTTTATACGCACAACGCGGTGTTTCAGCTCAAAAAGAAGAAGTGCATGCCGCCATTCAAAAACTGGATCAAGGATTATACCCTGATGCATTTTGTAAAATTTACCCAGATTTTTTATGTGGGGATGCAGATTGGGTAAATATCATGCATGCAGATGGGGCAGGTACCAAAAGTATTTTAGCCTACTTGTATTGGAAAGAAACTGGCGATGCAACGGTTTGGGAAGGCATTGCACAAGATGCCGTGGCTATGAATTTAGACGATTTATTGTGCGTGGGAATTACCGACAATATTTTATTCTCCTCTACCATTGATAGAAATAAATTATTGATACCTGGCGAAGTATTAGAAAAAATTATCAATGGCACACAG
>JAPLEL010000157.1 GCA_026391415.1 Bacteroidota bacterium | reverse complement strand
ATTTGCGCGCGTTGGTGGCGGTATTTATACAAAAGCTGCCGATGTTGGTGCCGATTTAGTTGGTAAAGTAGAAGCAGGTATTCCCGAAGATGATCCTCGTAATCCAGCAACAATTGCAGATAATGTAGGAGATAATGTAGGTGATGTAGCAGGTATGGGTGCCGATTTATTTGGTTCTTATGTGGCAACTGTTTTAGCTACAATGGTATTAGGACAAGAAGTAACTGCAGTTGGTGGCGGTAAATTAGTAGATGCCTTCGGTGGCTTATCTCCTATTTTATTACCAATGATGATAGCAGGTGTTGGTATATTATTATCTATTATTGGAACTTTCTTTGTTAGAATCAGTGAGAATGCTGGCTTAAATACAGCAACTGTTCAAAAAGCATTGAATATGGGTAACTATGGTTCAATGGTTTTAACAGCTATTGCTTGTTATTTTTTAGTATCCTATATACTTCCTGAAACCATGTCATTACGTGGTATTGAATTTACAAGAAATGGTGTAATTGGTTCTATTGCAGTAGGTTTAGTAGTAGGAACATTAATGAGTATTATAACAGAATATTACACAGCAATGGGTAAGCGCCCAGTGATGAGTATTATTAAGCAATCTAGCACAGGTCATGCTACCAATATTATTGGCGGTTTAGCAATTGGTATGGAATCTACTTTTATGCCAATTATTGTTTTGGCTTCTGGAATTTTCGGCGCATCTTATTGCGCAGGTTTATATGGTGTTGCTATTGCTGCTGCTGGAATGATGGCAACAACTGCTATGCAATTAGCCATTGATGCATTTGGTCCTATTGCAGACAATGCTGGTGGTATTGCTGAAATGAGCGAATTACCTGCCGAAGTGCGTGAAAAAACAGATATTCTAGATGCCGTTGGTAATACAACCGCAGCAAGTGGAAAGGGATTTGCCATTGCTTCTGCTGCTTTAACATCATTAGCATTGTTTGCTGCTTTTGTTGGTGTTGCCATGCCAAATAACCAACATATTGATATTTATAAAGCCGATGTTTTAGCTGCTTTATTTGTAGGTGGAATGATTCCTTTTATATTCTCTTCTTTAGCTATCCGTGCAGTGGGTGAAGCTGCTATGGCAATGGTAGAAGAAGTTCGCCGTCAGTTCCGCACCATTCCAGGAATTATGGAAGGAACAGGAAAACCAGAATATGAAAAATGCGTTGCAATTAGTACGGAAGCATCTTTGAAAAAAATGATGTTACCAGGAGCTATTACTATCATCTCTCCTATTTTAATTGGTTTTACACTAGGGCCAGAAGCCTTGGGTGGTTTCTTAGCAGGTGCTACTGTTAGTGGTGTATTGATGGGGATTTTCCAAAATAATGCAGGTGGTGCTTGGGATAATGCAAAAAAATCTTTTGAAAAAGGTGTTGAGATAAATGGTGAAATGTTCTATAAAAAATCAGAACCACATAAAGCATCTGTAACAGGTGATACTGTTGGAGATCCATTTAAAGATACATCTGGTCCATCAATGAATATCTTAATCAAATTAATGTCGATTGTTTCTTTGGTAATTGCACCTTCATTGGCACAGTTACACAAAACTGATGCAGTTACTAGCATTCAGAAAACAATGGAAATTAACGTAAATGCTACATCAACTGATTCTAGCAATTCAACTACTACTGTAACTGTTAGTGGTGATGATAATAAATTATTAGTTGATGCAATTAAAAAAGATGGCTACGCTGTTGATGGCAACCTTACTATTGAATTAAAAGATGGTCAATTAATTATCAATGATAAATTATTAGATGCTGCAAGTACTAGTAAATATGCTCCATTTTTAAAGGGTCGTGAAAAACAACATATCACTATTAAAATGAACGAATCTAAAAAATAGTTCATTATTACTTTATAATAAAAGAGGCTGAATCATTCAATTGATTCCGCCTCTTTTAATTTTAGCATGTTATATAACTTGCATGTAATGTTTAGTATTATTAGATCATCCCCCAATAAAATTTTATCAATTACCACATATTTCTCGGACACCAATCACCATATTTATTGCCTAACAAAAAGCCAATTAATATTTCGTGTGTTCCTTTACTTACCGTGTTTAATTGAGAGGTTTGTATATCGTATGAGTAACCAACATTGATGCTATTATTAATATTAAATCCTGCCATAGCAGCAAATCCATCTTGATATCTAAAAGAAGCACCTAACCATAATAAATCTTGGTATTGTAATTTTGCATTTAAATCAAACCCAATGGGCAAAGGACTTATATAGCGAATCAATGCAGATGGCAAGAAAGAAATATCATCACTAACTGGCATTCGATAGCCAGCACTAAAAAAAAGATGCGGCACTAATTTACCTTTTTCTAAATACACGGTATTATCAGAAAAAGCCACTTGTTGTGGAACGATTTGTTGTGCGGATATTCCTAAAAAATAATTTTTCGAATACAACCATAAACCTGCACTAATATCTGGCTTAAGAGCGTTAATTAATCCACTTCCTGCAACAGCAGGGTCTACAGTTGTTGTACCAAAATTTAATTTACTTGCATCTAAACTCAAATTGGTAAACCCTGCAGAAATACCTCCAGATAAATTTGTGGTTGGAGACAACCCTATATGATATGCATAAGTTCCATAAACTGCAAAACGATTTAATGGACCTGTTTTGTCATTTAACATTGTAAATCCAATTCCTTGATGCGGCTCTGGGGCGATGTATTGATTCCAATAATTATTTCCTCTCGGATTTTCTCCATAAGCATGAAAACTTGTTGCCGTTTCATTATTATAGGCTGCTTTATGTAAAGGTCCATGTAATGTTATATAGGTTGTTAAAGGAGCATCTTGTAATCCAACCCATTGTATACGATGACTCAATTTCATGTCCCAATAATTTTCAATACCAGCTACTGCAGGGTTAATCAAATAATTGTTCATGATATATTGCGTATAGTAAGGGCGTTGTTGTGCCATTAAAACATTAGCAAACAAAACACCAAAAACTATAACACCCTTTTTAAAAAACATCTTCATTACTTAATAATTGTTACCGATCCACTAAGTAAAGCCCGTCCATTTTTAGGATTCACAATATAATAATAAGTACCCACAGGTAAAGGAT
>JAPLEL010000088.1 GCA_026391415.1 Bacteroidota bacterium | reverse complement strand
ATATTGCATTTAATCTTTATAGAAAAACGAATGAAGGAGTAAGTGTTAAGCTCAATAAAAAACCCATTGCAACGGTTACAAATTTTATAGATGAATCGGTTGATTCCTTAAAAAAATATACCTATGCGGTAACTAGTATTCTAAATGGCAAAGAATCTGCACCAAGCAAATCATTTACACTTGCTGCAAATGCAAAAATGTATATTTCCATTCCTTTACAAACGCCACAAGGTTATACGCCAAACGATGCATCGGTAGGTGACCTAGATGGTGATGGCGAATACGAAATTATTTTACACCAAACTGGTAGAGCTAGAGACAATTCTCAGGCTGGGTTCACTGATCCTCCAATATTTCAAGCGTATAAATTAGATGGAACACTTTTATGGACCATTAATCTTGGAAAAAATATTCGTGATGGAGCACACTATACACAGTTTATGGTGTATGATTTAGACGGAGATGGTAAAGCAGAAATAGCCATGAAAACAGCAGATGGAACTATTGATGGTGTTGGAAAACTGATAGGAGATTCTACAAAAGATTTTAGAAATAAAGACGGAAAAATTTTAGACGGTCCAGAATTCTTTACCGTTTTTAATGGCTTAACAGGTGCCGCAATGGCTACCACAGATTATTTGCCAGCACGTGGCGATGTTGGCCAATGGGGCGGTCATGGAGGCAATGGCGGCAATGATAAATCTGGCAATCGGGCAGATCGTTTTTTAGCTTGTGTGGCTTATTTAGATGGTGTTTTGCCAAGTGTAGTAATGTGTAGGGGTTATTATGGAAGAACTGTTTTAGCTGCATGGGATTGGCGTGGCGGAAAATTAAGTTCACGTTGGGTATTTGATTCTAAAAATGGAGAGAGTGAATATTCAGGAATGGGTAATCATAATTTAACCGTGGTTGATGTTGATGGGGATGGTAAAGATGAAATTGTTTATGGCTCCATGTGTATAGATGACAATGGAAAGGGATTATATTCAACAGGCTTGCGTCATGGAGATGCTATTCATGTAAGTGATTTAGATCCATCGCATCCTGGCTTAGAAGTTTTTGGTATTCACGAAATAGAAGAAAAAACAAAGGGTGCAGGATCAGCACTGTATGAGGCCAAAACAGGTAAAATTCTATGGACCGGCGATATGGATAAAGATGTTGGCAGAGGTGTTGCTGCAGATATTGACCCTCGATATGAAGGCGCAGAAGTATGGGGCGGATCAGAAGGATTAAAAACAGTGAAAGGTGAACACATAGGCATTTCTCCAAGATCTGTCAATTTCATTATTCAATGGGATGCAGATCCATTGTACGAGTTATTAAACGGAACCAATATTGAAAAATGGGATTATGTAAATCAACAAGCGGTAAAACTCTTTGATGCGCGTGATTATAATTGTGTATCAAATAATGGATCAAAATCAAATCCTGTTTTATCGGGCGATATTTTAGGAGATTGGCGCGAAGAATTAATTTGCAGAACAGCAGATAATAAAGAGTTACGCATTTTTTCAACACCTATTCCAACAGATTTGCGTTATTATACTTTGATGCATGATCCACAATATCGATTAAGTATTACCTGGCAAAACGTAGGGTACAATCAGCCGCCGCATACTAGCTTTTTTATGGGAAAAGATATGAAGGCTCCTCCAAAACCATTGATTGTTTTAGCACCAAAAAAATAAATTCATTTCAATATGCAATTAATTCAAAAACATTCTTTCAAAATTTTAATTTGCCTAACAAGTTTGCTGGTGCTGAGTAGTTTTTTAATTGATCCACCAAAGAAAATGCTGTTTATTATTGGGGATTCAACTGTTCAAAATACTACATCGCCAACTGGTATGTGGGGTTGGGGGTCAGTCATTAAAGATTTGTTAGATACTAACAACATACAAGTTAGCAACCAAGCAAAAGCTGGTAGAAGTACGCGCACATTTGTAAAAGAAGGTAGATGGGATAAAACCCTTGCTGCTATTCAACCCGGCGACTATTTAATCATGCAATTTGGGCACAACGAAGGTAGCAGGCCAGATACTTCAAAATCAGGCTACCGCGGGGTTTTAAAAGGCATTGACAACGACTCTGTATCATTAACATGGGCCGATGGCAGCATTGAAGTGGTGCATAGTTATGGTTGGTATTTAGCAAAATTTGTACAAGAAGCAAAAGCAAAAGGGGCTATTCCAATCATTGCATCAATGATTCCAAGAAATGAATTTAAAGACGGAAAGGTTATTCGTGCCGACAATAATTACGGAAAGTGGGCAGCAGATGTTGCGCGTTTAACTGGTGCGTTTTTTGTTGATTTAAATGCTATTACAGCAGATAAATATGATGCTATGGGCCCTGATAAAGTGAAAATATTTTTTCCAATAGATCATACCCATACAACTGAAGCAGGTGCTAGAATTAATGCGGCATCGGTAATAGAAGGTGTACAAAAAATTACAACTTGTACGCTTAATAAATATATACTATCTACTAAATAATAAATGTATGTTTCAAACTAAAAAAATCATTCTCGCTTTATTGGTTATTGTTGTTTTATTAAGTTCTTTTAAAGCTTGGAAAGACCAACAAAAACCAACTTGTTTTTTAATTGGCGATTCAACTGTTAAAAATGGCCAAGGCAGAGGTGATGGGGGACTTTGGGGTTGGGGAGATTATTTAGCAGGCTTTTTTGATGCCAATAAAATTACTATTCGCAATGAGGCACTAGGCGGCACAAGCACAAGAACTTATTTAACAAAAGGGTTGTGGAAAAACGTATTAGATAAAATTCAAGCTGGTGATTATTTAGTCATGCAATTTGGTCATAATGATGATAGTCCATTAGATGATACTGCGCGAGCAAGAGGAACCCTCAAAAGCAATGGAGATGAATCGAAAGACATCTATAATCCAATCACTAAGCAAGCTGAAACTGTTTATTCTTATGGTTGGTATTTAAGAAAATTTGTTGCAGAAGCCAAAGCAAAAGGAGCCACTGTTATTATTTGTTCACTCATTCCGCGCAATAATTGGAAAGTGGGAAAAGTTAATCGTTCTACTGAAGGCTATGTAAAATGGGCGAATGAAGCGGCAAATGCTGCTGGTGCTTATTTCGTTGATTTAAATGCTGCAATAGCTAATCAGTACGATGCTGAAGGGCAGATTGCAGTTCAAAATTATTTTACAGAAAAAGACCATACACATACCAATGAATCTGGTGCTATACTAAATGCTGCAACTGTTGCAACTGGTATTAAAGCACTAAAAAATTGTTCGCTATCAAACTATTTATTAAAGGAAAAAGCAGCAGTTATTCCTAGTAAAAAACAAACCATTCAAGCACTAAGTTTGGCCAACAAATATTTCATGAATAAATGGCCTGATGCAGGTAAAACGATTGTTACCAATAAAGAACGTAGTAGCAATATTTGGACAAGGGCGGTGTATTACGAAGGATTAATGGCGTTGAACTCAATTGACCCAAATCAAGCATATATTGATTATGCCTTGCAGTGGTCTGATTTTCATAAATGGAGTATGCGTTCTGGTATTAAAACTAGAAATGCAGACGATCAAGCTTGCGGACAAACCTATATTGACTTGTATCAAATAGATAAAAATCCCGATCATATAAAAAACATCAAAGCAAGTATTGATAGTATGTTAGCTAGCCCTAAAGTAGATGATTGGACTTGGGTAGATGCCATTCAAATGTCGATGCCTGTATTTGCTAAATTAGGTGTGCTCTACCAAGACACTAGTTATTTTAATAAAATGTATGCCATGTATGCGCATACTAGAAACAAACAAGGTGGTACTGGCTTGTTTAATAAAAGAGAAGGTTTGTGGTGGCGCGACAAAGATTTTTTACCACCTTACAAAGAACCCAATGGAGGTAATTGTTATTGGAGCAGAGGCAATGGTTGGGTAGTAGCTGCCTTGGTTAGGGTACTATCAGTACTTCCCAAAACAGATGCACACTACAATGAATATTTATCAGATTACAAAGCAATGATGCTAGCAATTGTTCCACTACAACGTGCAGATGGATTTTGGAATGTGAGTTTAAAAGATTCTACCAATTTCGGCGGAAAGGAATTAACAGGAACTTCTCTTTTTGTATACGGATTAACTTGGGGCGTAAACAATGGAATTTTACCAGCAAAAAAATACCAGCCAGTTTTATTGCATGCTTGGAAAGCGATCACCACAGACTGTTTGCATACTGATGGATTTTTAGGCTATGTGCAAGGCACTGGAAAAGAGCCCAAAGAAGCCCAACCAGTAACCTATACTAAACAGCCCGATTTTGAAGATTTTGGATTGGGATGCTTTTTATTGGCTGGGGCTGAGATAGCCAAATTAAAAAAATAGTTTCCGTAAATTATTAAAAGCGCTTGGCGTATTTTAATTTACTTAATTCCCATCAGGTTTAATCGCACTAATATGTGTACT
>JAPLEL010000087.1 GCA_026391415.1 Bacteroidota bacterium | reverse complement strand
TATCTAACTCGTCTTGCTTTAAGTTTGGATGCGCAGCCATTGCTACTTCACCCCAAACACCACTTCCTCCTTTAACAATTTTATTGGCTAAATAGCTTTTTGATTTTGCATCGTCTTTGTATTTTTCCGCCACCATTTTAAATGAAGGTCCTACAGATTTTTCTGCTTCTTTGTGGCAAGATTTACAATCAAGTGTTGCAATTAAATTTCTGCCTTCCATTATTGACGACATTATTTGATGCCCTACTACTTGTGCTTTATCAGGTCCATTTAAATAATCAACTTTTACATAAATTGATTTTTTATCGATGCCGCCTTTTTCGGTAGATCCGTCTTCTTTGTCTTTTACATTTACCGCATATTTTACGGGTTGTCCTGGATAATAAAAGTTATGGTCTTTTGAAATAGCTACATCCACAACTGGTGATTCATTTCCTGCATAAACGCTGATTACTTCACTTTTTGTTGCAGCACCTTTTGCATCTTTTACAGTAACATTAATACGGTATTCACCTGGTGTTGTAAAAGTAAATGAAGTGTTAGGCGTTTTTGTTGTTTTAATTGTTTTTCCAAAACTCCAAATATAAGTCAGTGCATCATTGTCTGGATCTGTAGAACCTGTTGCATCGGCCTGAATAGTTAATGGTAAAGTGCCAGATAATTTATTGATGCTGATAGCGGCTTTAGGTGCTCTATTGCCACCGTTATAATCAATTCTGGATAGCGCTGCATCTTTATTTTTTGAAAACCAACCTGAGCCATATTCTAGTACATAAAATCTTCCATCAGGACCAAGTTCTACATCAATGGCACTATTGAATTTTGTATTTGGCATGAATGGATCCATTTGTTTGTAATTGCCTTCTGCATCCATCGTTACCATTTTAATCCATCCTCTTATCCATTCATAAAACATTAGTTTCCCTTTAAAATAATCGGGATAGCGGGTTGCTTTTGGATAAAATTCTGGATAGTAAACCGGCCCTGCCATTGCATTACGTCCGCCGGTACCTAATTCTGGAAAATCAGGAGATACAGCATACGGATACCAAATAAATGCAGGACTAACAGGAGGTAATTCTACTAAGCCTGTATTATTTTTAGAGAGGTTCATTGGTTTTTTAGGATCGAAAAAATCACCCACTACCCCTGTTTCGTAATTGAATTGGCGATAAGGATAATTGTTACCAATAAATAATGGATATCCAAAATAACCAGCTTTACGCGCTTGGTTAAGTTCATCATATCCGCGTGCACCTTTTTCATCTGATTTATCGTTTGCTGCATCGGGGCCTACATCTCCCCAATAAACAAATCCTGTTTTACGATCCACCGAAATACGGTATGGATTTCTAGTGCCCATTGCATAAATTTCTGGGCGTGTTTTAGGCGTTCCTGGTTTAAACAAATTGCCTTCAGGAATAGAATAACTAGCATCTGGATTTACTTTGATACGTAAAATTTTTCCGCGCAAATCATTGGTATTACTAGATCCTCTGCGTCCATCGTATTGTTCAAATCCAGCGCGATTGTCTATTGGCCCAAATCCATCCAATACATATTTTGAATCGGGTTGATTAAACGGTGTTGTGTTATCGCCCGATGAAATATACAAATTTCCGTCAGGACCAAATGCCAATGAACCGCCTGTATGACAACAAATAAACCTGGTTGTGGCTACATCAATTATTTTTTTCTCGGAGGATAAATCTAGTTTGCCATCTTTAAAAATAAATCGTGAAACCCTATTGGCCGCAGTATCGGCAGAGGAATAATTTAAATAGATATAATGATTGGTAGCATAATTAGGATCGGCAGTAATGCCTATTAATCCTTCTTCGGCATTAACGCCTTTTACGCCTGATTGATGATAGAGATTCAGTTTTGCAACTTGCGTAACTTTTTTGGTGGTGTTATTATAAAATTGCACTTCTCCTTTGCGTTGGATAATAATAATATCAAAATTAGGAAGGATGGCCATTTCTGTTGGCTCATCAAAGACACCTCCTGCTAATACATTTTTAGTAAAACGATCTTCATCGGGAGGAATTGAAGAACTTGCTTTTGAATAATCTAGTGGTTTTTTGTTACCAATTGCATATTGAATACCACCTAATAAATGTTTTAAATAAAGAGGATCGGCAAATGATTCATCGGTATGTCCTAGCTCTGTGTAGAATGCACGTCCACCATCATAATCGTGGTACCATGCCATAGGATGTGATGCACCATGTTCGCCGCCCTTGTATGATTTTTCGTCGATACTAATTAGCACTTTCACTTCATTTCCTGGTGCTTTTCTAAAATTATACCATTCGTCAAAACGCTCCCAAACAGCTGGCAGATGCGCAGTACTTGGATGGGTATTATCGTTCACTACCAACTTAGCCATTTGTTGGCTTGGATGACCTTTAAAATAAGCGCCTGATAACTTTCCATACCATGGCCATGTGTACTCGCAATCTGTTGCAGCATGAATACCTACATATCCACCACCTGCTTGCATATATCTTTCAAATGCTGCTTGTTGGTACATATTTAAAATATCTCCAGTAGTACTTAAAAATACTACGGCATTATATTTTTTTAAATTGTCTTCGGTAAACATTGTTGCATCTTCTGTGGTGTCAACTGAAAATCCATTTGCTTTACCTAGTTCTATTAAGGCTGGTTTGCCAACTTTAATAGAAGAACCATGACGAAATGCTGCGGTTTTTGAAAAAACCAATACGCGTGTTTGTGCGCTTAATTGGAGTGTAAGCAAAAGCAGCAATGACAATAAACCGTTTTTAATCATAAACTTGTTTTGTAGATGAATGTATCCGTTAAATTTTTAAATGTCTTTAAATACAAATGGAGAATAAATTTAACAATAAAATTAGTCACTAGTTCGGTAATGGTTAAAAGAATTGAGATATTCTACTTTAACCTTTTAGGTATGTTGATTATAAATGAGTTATGATTTATGACTTTTAGTTATACTACATTTATAAGCATTTTAAATAAACAAAGGCTTAATTTAAACTTTAAAATTTGGTAGGAAGGTTTTCTGTTAGGTTGTTTGAACTTGCTCCTCCCAACCAGTTTCTTTGAGTCCAGGATCTTTTTCTTTCTGTAAAAAATCAGTTGCCATTTCTGCGCCTGAAAAGTTTGCAGTCATGATTGCACTATCTGACACTGTTTCTATTGGTTCGCTCCAAGCAGAGCTATTATCGTTGTAAGCAGGATTACTCTTAGAATTGTAACAAGAAATCATTGACCATCTAGCAGTATCGCTCGTA
>JAPLEL010000270.1 GCA_026391415.1 Bacteroidota bacterium | reverse complement strand
CGTGGTATATATTTTTTGATAGCGTTCGCGCAATACTTTTATACAAGCCGGTACAGAATCAAATTGGTGTACAGTTAACCATTTTTCTGCGCTGCTACTGCTTTTAGGACCAAAACGCGGATGTTTGGCAATGATGGTATTAATAATATAAATATCTTGGATCCCTACTGCATCGCAAGTGCGCATTACAGCAGAAATATTGTGTAAATCGTGTACATTTTCCATTACTACCGCCAAATTAGCCTGCCTATTTTCTAAAACTTCGTTGAACTTCAATTGCCTTTCCGGTGTCATATAATTATATTATTCAATCAAATATACCTATATACAAACCATTAACAAAGATTGGCCATACACGCCAATTATGCATCCTTTATTAGTAAGATGTATGATAGTTTTTTACTAATTATTTTTTTGGTATGTACGCTACATCAAATCCTCTTTTCTATTGATGGGTGCTATAAGATACACCAACAGAAATACGCAGGTAGATGTGAATGATCATTAAATTTCTATAAAGCTGCTTGATTAATTTGAATCCCCAAACCAGCGTTACCCAAAATTTTAACGTTACCAAAGTCAAATGTAATTCCTGTTGCAAGGTCTTCAGACAATAACAATGGCCCGTCCATGTCTACCAAATCTAACTGCGGCAAAAAATTTGCCACGGCCGCCGTGCCAATTGTAGACTCATTCATGCTGCCCATCATTACTTTCAAGTCCAATGCCCTAGCTTCTGTAATCATGCGCCTAGCAGGTGTTAAACCACTACACTTGGTTAGCTTGATATTGATTCCATGGAAATGGTCTTTACAACGAACTACATCTTGTTCAAATACACAACTTTCATCGGCATATAATGGAATGGAAGATTGAGCGTATAAAATTTTCATTCCCTCCCAATTGTCTTTTGCTAAAGGTTGTTCAATCATTTCAATGCCTAGATCAGCTAATTGAGGAATTTTTTCTAGTGCTTCTTCAATTGTCCAACCGGCATTGGCATCAACCCTTAGTGGCACAGTTGTTTTAGCTCGCAATGCTTTTACAATGGCAATATCTTGGTCGGTCCCTAATTTTATTTTATAAACAGGCCATGGCATTTCTTGCATTTTTGCTACCATCTTTTCAATAGCATCAATGCCAATAGTATAGTCCGAAACAGGTGTTTCGTTCCAGGGCGTATTAAATAGTTCATAGAGCTTTTTACCTTTCATTTTGCCAAATAAATCCCATGCGGCCATATCCAAAGCACAAACCAGAAAAGGATTTTGAGGAAATAAATGATGGAGATAATGCCAATATCTTTCAGGATCTATCAGTGCAAATTTTTCAACTAAGTTTTTTTTTGAAAGTAAATCTGCTACCATTTTTTCAACGGTAATATCATAATAAACGATAGCAGGTGCTTCGCCATAACCAACAAAATCTCCAATTGATAAAGAAACAATTAAAGAAGGTTGGTGTGTTTTAGTTCTACCATTTGAAATGGTAAATGGATATTTAAAAGGCAATTCTTTTTGCCAATAATTCAACTTCATTGCTGTACTATTTAGTCTCTAATTTTTAAAAGTACAACCATCAGCAGAAAAAAAGCGATTTTTTATCTGCCACTTGATTTGATGGCATCAGAGAAGGTTTCATTAAAGGCCAACGACGCATTCAAATCTTCTAAACTAATATGCATTCGATATTGCCAATAATGCTGCGGATTGGCTGGAATATTAATCCTTTCATCATTAGGATTTTCTCTGCGTAAATTATTGTCAATCCCTAGTATATCTTGTATTTGAAACACACTCCACATGGCTGGCGAATGCAAATGTTGCAATACAATAGCATTGTTAATCCAGGCATCACAATAAATTGGCGCTTGGCCCAATTGACCAAGTTCATTATTATAAAATTGCTGTGTTGTATTGCTATCTTATTCCCACCAACCACGAATAGTACTCATATCATGTGTAGAAGGTGTTACTACACTTAAATAAGGTGCATCATT
>JAPLEL010000051.1 GCA_026391415.1 Bacteroidota bacterium | reverse complement strand
TACAGCCCTTTTGGATGGCCTTTTTGCAAATTTTCTTGATTCATAGCGTTTGTTTTGATGCTTTTTCCAAGCTAGTTGGGTTACCAAAATACTGATAAAATCAATAACTGGGCATGAAAGCTTAAATTGACACACTAAATTTCTACTTTCGCGCAATAATTTAATCTTATTTCATGAATATACTTCTATTGGGTTCGGGTGGTAGAGAACATGCTTTGGCCTGGAAAATGAGCCAAAGTCATCACTGCAATAAATTATTTATTGCGCCAGGAAACACTGGTACCAAGCAGTTTGGTAGCAATTTACCTATTGGTGTAAATGATTTTGAAGCCATTAAAACAGCCTGTATTGCTGAAAAAATTGGCATGTTGGTGGTAGGGCCCGAAGAGCCCCTAGTAAAAGGGATTTATGATTTTTTTCAAGCCGATGAAAATTTGCAACATATTACAGTGGTTGCACCCTCTGCGGCGGCTGCACAATTAGAAGGCAGTAAAGCCTTCAGCAAAAAATTCATGCAACGCCAAGGAATTCCAACAGCCGCTTATGCAGAATTTACTTTGGAAAATTTTGAAGCAGGAAAAACATACATCTCAAATCATACATTACCGGTGGTATTAAAAGCAGATGGATTGGCTGCAGGAAAAGGTGTTGTGATTGCACAAACAATTGCAGAAGCACAACAATGTTTCGAAAACATGTTGGTGCACGAGCAATTTGGACAAGCGAGTAGTAAAGTTGTGATAGAAGAATTCTTACAAGGAATTGAAGTAAGTGTTTTTGTTTTAACAGACGGAATTGACTACCAAATTATTGGTCATGCAAAAGACTACAAACGAATAGGAGAAGGCGATACAGGCCTTAACACCGGAGGCATGGGCTGTGTAAGTCCGGTGCCATTTATGGATGAAATTTTCATGGAAAAAGTAACGCGTAAAATTATTGCACCAACCGTTGCAGGACTAGCAAAAGAAAATTTAACCTACCATGGATTTATATTTTTTGGATTGATGAATGTTGCTGGTGAGCCATGGGTAATTGAATATAATTGTCGCATGGGTGACCCAGAAACAGAAGTGGTCATGCCTTTGTTACAAACAGATTTAGTGAGTTTGTTTGCAGCAATGGACAATGGCACATTAGCCGATGCCAATATTAATTTTGACGATCGTTTTTGTGCCACTATTATGGCAGTAAGTGGCGGGTACCCTGGTGATTATCAAAAGGGTATTTTGATTGAAGGCCTTAGTACAATTGCTGCTGGAAAAGACCAAGAAACCATGGTGTTTCATGCAGGAACCCAAGAATCTGGCGAGAATATTGTAACCAATGGCGGAAGGGTTTTGGCAGTAAGTTCTTATGGAAAAACCATGTCTGAAGCAGTGGAAACCTCTAAAAAAGCGCTTTCGTCCATCCATTTCAATGGCATGTATTATAGGCAAGATATTGGCTTTGAGTTTGAATAAGGGGGCTAAAACGCCAAAATATCACCAAAACCCTTTAAAATTGACCAATTCAGCCTTTGTTAATTTCATTTATTTAAGACACCTTTGCATAGGTTCATATTCAATAATTCTCACACTCGAACTTTTTATATATCATGGGATTGTTTAGCTTTTTTACACAAGAGATTGCCATTGACCTCGGTACCGCAAATACCTTGATCATTCATAACGATGAAGTAGTGGTAAACGAACCATCCATTATTGCCTTAAACCGCAACAACCCTAAAGAGGTGTTGGCTGTAGGAAAAAGGGCATTGATGATGCACGAAAAAACACACGAAAGCATTCGTACAGTTCGACCTTTAAAAGATGGCGTTATTGCCGACTTTAACGCAGCAGAATTAATGATTCGCGAACTGATTAAAATGATTTATACAAAAAAACCACTTTTCCCGCCAAGTTGGAGAATGGTTATTTGTATTCCTTCGTCTATTACTGAAGTTGAAAAACGTGCCGTTCGCGATAGTGCAGAACAAGCAGGCGCTAAAGAAGTATACATGATTCACGAACCAATGGCAGCAGCACTTGGCATTGGTATAGATGTTGAAGAACCAGTGGGTAACATGATTATTGATATTGGAGGTGGTACAACAGGTATTACGGTTATTGCACTTGCAGGTATTGTATGCGACCAAAGTATTCGTATTGCTGGTGATGAATTTACTGCCGACATTATGGAAGCATTGCGTCGTTACCATAGTTTATTAATTGGTGAGCGTACTGCCGAACAAATTAAAATTCATGTTGGTGCTGCATTGAAAGATTTAGACAATCCACCAGATGATATGCCTGTAAACGGACGCGACTTGGTAACAGGTATTCCAAAACAAATTATGGTGAGCTACCAAGAAATTGCAGAAGCACTTGATAAAAGTATTTTTAAAATAGAAGAAGCCATCTTAAAAGCATTAGAAACAACTCCGCCAGAATTGGCTGCTGATATATATCGTAGAGGATTGTACTTAACAGGTGGTGGTGCTTTACTGCGTGGATTAGACAAACGTTTGAGTGCAAAAATTAAATTGCCTGTTCATATTGCCGACGACCCATTAAAAAGTGTGGTACGTGGAACTGGATTGGCTTTAAAAAATTACCAGCGCTTTCCTTTTATCATGAGATAATTATAGGATTCCGAATCTTCTGCCTTGAAAAATATTTTCATTTTCATAAGACACAATTTCACTTTTATCAGCTTCGTACTGCTAGAAGTGTTTTGTATTGTTTTATTAAGTAACAGTAGCAAATCTCACCAAGTATTTTTTTCTACTGCAGCCGAAGATGCTACAGGAAAATTTAATAAGCAATACAATAATTGGCGTTATTATTTTAGTTTAAAAGAAACCAACAAACAGTTGGCAGAAGAAAACGCACGCTTACGCAATTTGCTACCCCTTAATTTTCAGTCGCCCGATACCATTAAAAAAGTCTATGTAGATTCTTTGTATAGAGATAGCCTTGGCAAACGCAGAAAGTATACTTTGCTTACTGCAAAAGTGATTGGTAACACTGTTACACTTCAAACAAATTTTATTACTTTAGAAAGGGGTAGTTTACAAGGTGTAAAAAAAGGCATGGCTGTTGTAGGATCTGAAGGAATTGTGGGCGTAGTAGTAAGTGTTAGCGAAAACAATGCAAGGGTAATGAGTTTGTTACACCGCAATAGTAAAGTGAGTGCCATGCTTAAGAAAGATAATAATGCAGGCAGTATTGAATGGGACGGTGCCGATCCTTCTTTTTTAATTTTAAAAAATATTTCTAAAAGTTCAAGAGTCGTTAAAGGAGATAGTGTTGTTACCAGTAATTATTCGGCCAACTTCCCCTCGCAGTTATTGATTGGCACAGTAAATAATATTGTTGTAGATGCAAGTAGTAATTTTTATACCCTTCGTGTAAAAACTGCCACTAACTTTTTTGCCATTCAGTATGCTTATTTAATTGACAATTTTCGTTATGCAGAACAGACGAACATAGAAACCGTTATAGAGAAAAATTAATGAGTGAAATTTTAAAAAATATTGTTAGATTTATCTTGTTTGTATTTGTACAGGTATTTATCCTGAACGAAGTGCCCCCTTTGCATCAGTTCATTATTCCCTATGTTTACTTTTTGTTTATCCTTTGGCTTCCTTTTAATACCAACCGATTTTTATTATTGTTAATTGCCTTTGTAGTAGGACTCTCAATAGATTATTTTTCTGGAACAATTGGTTTGCACGCAGCGCCTTGTGTGTTAATTGCCTATTTAAGGCCTTTTTTATTAAACCTATTAATTCCCCAAGATACCACTGAACAAAGCTATAATGAACCGAGTATTAAGAGCATGGGATGGGCCCCGTATGCTTTGTACATAGGCCTTTTAACCTTTATCCACCATGTTTTATTAGTATTAATTGAATGGATGCAATTTGGCGACTTTGGCTATTTTTTAGGCAAAGTGGTGGCTACTACAGCAGTAAGTTTATTATTGATTTTTATTACAGAAATGTTGTTCTTTAGAAAGTCAAGATTACGCGCTTATGGTACATAGTATATTAGCTATCAACATTTATGCATAACTTTTTTGTCCTCATTTGACGCAGCATCAACATTGAATCCGCAACTTTGCATTTGAAGTTTATTGTTTAGAAATTATCTACTTATAAAATAATTATGTCTGTATTTAATCAAAGTAGGGGTCGGGTTATTCAAATTATATTTTTTGTCATTTTTATTGTGATTGTTGGCCAGTTGATTAACCTGCAAATATTTTCTTCGAAATACAGGTTGGCCGCTGAAAATAATGCCATTTTTAGAAAAATTGTTTACCCAGACAGGGGCATCATTTTCGATCGAAAAAAAAGGGCTATGTTAGAAAATACCATCAGTTACGACTTAGTGGTAACGCCTGTTGAATCTAAAGGCACAGATACCTTATTTCTTTGTAGCATTTTAAATATAGATACTACAGAATATAAAAAGCGCATGCGCGAAATTATATTCAAAAACACCAGCGTAAAGCCGAGTATTTTTGAGCCCCTGTTAACGCAAGAATTATATGCAAAGCTGTATGAGAACATGTATAAATTTCCTGGCTTTATACTTACAGATCGCTCAGTGCGAACCTATCCATACAATACAGGCGCACAGGTTTTAGGATATATTGCCGAAGTAGATACTGGATTTTTACGCAGGCACAAAGACGATGGATACGAGATGGGTGACTATGCTGGTATGAATGGACTAGAAAGAACCTACGAGAAAGTGTTAATGGGCGAGCGTGGTATTAAACGATATATCAGAGACAATAAAAGCAGAATACAAGGTGCCTACGAAAATGGATTGTTCGATACCAGTGCAATTGCTGGAAGAAATTTGTACACCAGTGTAGACGTAGAAGTACAGCAATTGGCCGAAAAATTATTACAAAATAAAATTGGCAGTGCAGTAGCCATCAACCCCAAAACGGGTGGTATTATTGCTATGGTTTCTAGTCCAAATTATAACCCTAATTCCCTCACAGGCAGTGAAAGAAAAAAGAATTTAGGTAGGATGTTATTAGACACATCACGCCCTATGTTTAACCGCGCTATTAAAGGACAATATCCTCCAGGCTCTACCTTTAAACCATTAGGTGCTGTTATTGCATTAGACGAGGGTTTGATTACACCAGGTTATGGATTCCCTTGTTATGGATCTTATACTAGTTGTGGCGTTGTTGTGAAATGCGAACATAAAAATGCAGGGCATGCAGGCTCTTTACGTTTAGCACTAGCCAATTCTTGCAACGCTTATTTTTCGCAGATTTTTAGAATGTCCATTGACAATCCTACTTACCGTAATCCGCAAGTTGGATATTTAAAGTGGAAGGAATACATGAATTCATTTGGAATGGGCAGAACTTTAGATGTTGACTTACCTAGCGAAAACAGGGCTAGTGTTCCAGACACAGCAGTTTACAACAAAGCATACGGAAAAAATAGGTGGAATAGTTGCACCATTTTAACCCTAGGAATTGGGCAAGATAAAATGACGGCTACCCCAATGCAATTAGCGAATATGATGTGTATTATTGCCAATAAAGGATATTATTACACACCCCATTTTGTTGATAGTATTGAGCACGAATCCACTACAGATACTAGTATGTTGGGCAAGTATCGAAGAAAGCATGTTGTTACAAGCACTTCTGATACAGTGTTTAGGGCAGTCCACGATGGCATGCACGATGTAACTATTTATGGTACTGCAGCAGGAATAAAAGTTCCTGGTGTAGAGTATTGTGCAAAAACAGGAACAGCACAAAATCCACACGGAAAAAACCACTCCTTATTTGTTTGTTTTGCTCCTAAAGAAAATCCAACCATAGCAATTGCTGTAATAGTTGAGAATGCAGGATTTGGTTCAACTTGGGCCGGACCTATTGGTGCATTCATGATGGAAAAATATTTGAATGATACCATTGCAACTGATCGTTTAGCAGAAGTAGAAAGAATTTCAAATGCCAATTTAATTCCAGATGCTATTAAACAATGGTATGCTAGAAAAGATGTGCAACGTCAAGCAAAACTTGCCATGGAAGCTGCATCAAAAGCAGAAATGAATGCCGATTTAAAAAACATTAATGCAGATGATGAAGAAGATTCAAGCAGCACACCTGCTACAGACAAAAAAATAAATACAGAAAAAACAAATCCAACTAAAGACCGAAAAAATAATAAAGCAAATCAACGTGTAGGTGCGCTTTTTATCAATCAATCTAAAAGATTAAAAGTGGTATCCACAAAGGCATAAATAAAATGAATACAAGAAATAATACTGTTTCGCAAGGTATAGACTGGACCATTGTTACACTGTATGCAATATTAGTAAGTATTGGCATACTATGTATTTTTATGGTGGAGTATAGAACAGGCAGCAATTGGTTTCAATTATTTTTAGGCGGCAAAACCAATTATAGTAAGCAGTTAATGTTTGCAGGTGTTTGCACTTTAATAGCTACTTTTATTTTATTAGCAGATAGTAAACTTTTTACAGCGTTTGCCAACCTTACTTATGCATTTGGCATATTATTGATGCTCGCAACATTTGTAATTGGAAAAGATATTAAAGGCTCAAAAAGTTGGATTGCTTTGGGAGGTGGATTCAATTTACAACCAGCTGAATTGTGTAAAATTTTTGTGGCATTGGCATTGGCAAAATATTTGTCGATGCAGAATACCGATTTTACAAAAGCAAAATCTCAATTAATTGCGTGTGGCATTGTTTTAGTTCCAGCTGTACTTGCAAGGTTGCAACACGAAACAGGTTTGGCATTGGTTTACTTGAGTTTTTTTATTGCCATGTATAGAGAAGGGTTACCCGCTAGTATTTTGGTAATAGGCATATCATTTGGCGCATTGGTAGTTGCCACACTCATAGTAGAGCCCAATACGCTAGCTATTACGCTTACCATTATTGCTGCAATGATTATTTATATTTCTTGGCGTCAAATAAAAAGAAATATTAGACTATTAGCAATCATTATTGTAACATGGGCAATTTGCGTAGGCGTTCAGCGATTTGCTGTTCCTTATATTTTTAATAATGTGTTTGAGTGCTACCAAAGTCAACGTATTTATAGTGCAGTAGGTAAAGACTACGACTGTAGCCAAAATAAAAATAATAAATCAATAGAACAGCCTGGTTTAAAAGTATCCTTTAAACCAGATGACTATAATGTGCGTCAAAGTAAAATAGCAATTGGATCGGGTAGATTTTGGGGAAGGGGATTTTTAAAAGGTACACAAACTAGGGGAAAATATGTACCAGAACAACACACCGATTTTATTTTTACATCGCTTGGTGAAGCTTTTGGTTTTGTTGGATGCTTTGGTTTTTTAGGGCTCTATTTGTTTTTACTTTTAAGAATTATAAAAATTGCAGAGCGGCAGCGAAGTGCTTTTAGTAGGGTATACGCTTATAGTGTTGCTTTTATTATTTATTTTATTAAGGCTTGATGCCGACCGACAAATGGTACTTCGTTAGTGCTATTTTAAATATCCATGCATGCAAATTATTCCATTATCAGAAGGTTGTTTTAGTATTGATCAATCAAAAGTATTTGTACCATTTGATAAAGAAAATAATACACCCGCAAATAAACCAGCAGGAAGCATTTTGGTAGAAATTCAACCCTTTGTAATTATCACTAGTAAAGACATCATTTTAATTGATACCGGACTAGGTTATTTAAATGAAAATGGAGAACCACAATTACTAGCCAATTTACGCAATGCAGGTATAAATCCATCACAAATAACCAAAGTATTAATTAGTCATTTACACAAAGACCATGCAGGTGGAATAAGTATTAAAAATCCATTATCAGACGACCATTTTATTAGTTTTCCCTACGCAAATTATTATGTGCAACAAAGGGAGTTCAACAAGTTTATAGCAGCTGCTACTGAGGCTAATAAAGAAGAAGATTTTCAATTCTTAGAAAATTTTAGCAAGCTTATTTGGTTAACAGAAAACGAAGGTTTGATTGATGGATATATAAAATACCAAGTAACAGGTGGGCATAGTATTTTTCACCAAGTATTTTGGATAGAAGAAAATAATCAAACCATATTTTTTGGTGGAGATGTAGCGCCTCAACTGCAGCAAATGAAAAGCCGATTTGTGGCCAAGTACGATGTAGATGGCAAAAAATGCATGGAATTACGCCAACAGTGGTGGGAAGAAGGTAGGGCGGCAAATTGGACTTTTTTATTTTACCACGATATTGCAACACCTTTTATTTCACAAACAGTTTAGTGCAAAAAAAAGCTGCCACCAAAAAGGCAGCAGCGAATAACAATAAAAAGATCCCCCCTTCTATTGTTTATTATTATTTGGTGGATTGTTTGGAGGATTATTCTTCCGTTTCTTCCCATTCCCATTTCCATTTCCATTGTCTCTACGATCCTTCAATTCATTTCTAAGCACTTCATTAAAATCACGATCAATTTTCATGGCAATATTAGCACGATCTTCAGAAACTAAAATTTTCTTCATTTCTGCTTTGAGTTTTTTTCGCTCTGCCAATGCTTTCTCTTCAAAGCCTAGCACATCTTGCTTTTGCTCAATTCTAATTTTTTTAATAGACTCTGAATACGCATTGTATAATGGCCAAAATTTTTGGGCTTCTTCTGCAGTTAAATTTAACTCACGTGTAATAAAAGCAACTTTAATTGCTTGGATATTTTTATGCGGTGGCGGGCCTTGCTGCGGCCGAGGGCCTTGCTGTAACGGCGGGCCTTGTGGCGGTCCTTGTGGTGGTTGTGCATTTGATACTAAATGCATCAAGCAAACTAAAAAAATAATGAGTAGATTTTTTTTCATGGTATTATTATTTATTTAACAGAATCTTCAATTTTATTATGTTCTAACAATTTGTTTTCTTCTAAATAAGCATCCAAATTTTCATTACTGAATAGCTCCATATTCTCAGATAAATTTGAAAGCACCTCGTTTTCAGAAACAACCATTTCTTCAATACCATTTACATGACTATTACTTTGAATATAATTAGTCAAATCGACATCGCTCACTAAATTTAGCGTACTAGGAATATCGAGGGTGCTGTATTTTTCATATTCACTATAATTAGGTTTATCAGTAAATAGAAATGCATTGGTAATTAAAATTCCAGCCAAAATTGCAGCAGCAGCATAACTCATCCATTTTTTTGCTTGGTTAAAGCCAATAACTTTTGCTGGTGTTATTTGAATAGGTGTTTCAATAGTTGTATCGGCAGCAATTCTATTTAAAAGTTGTGTAGATAATCCATCAAAATAGTTAGGGGGAACCTGATAGGGTGAATTAGCAATAACCTTATTCTCTGCAAATTGCGCCTGTTCAAGTAGCATTTCGGGTAAGTTTTCGAAATATTGTGCATCAACCGTATAGGGCATTGCCGTTCCAATAGCCGCAATGGAAGGGGCTATTGATTGCATTTCGGTTAATATAGTATCGTTATTTTTCATTTCCTTAACGTTTAAGACTAATAAAGAACACTTACGTTTAATGCTCCTTTAAAAAAGCTTCTATTTTTTTTGCCGCATGGTGGTAGCTGGCTTTAAGCGCTCCTTCACTAGTATCTAAGATTCTACTCATTTCTTCGTATGGTAGCGCATCGTAATATCGAAGGTTAAATACCAGTCGTTGTTTTTCGGGCAAAGACTGAATAGCCACCTGCAATTTCCATTCAAGCCTATTTCCATCAAAATTAGTATCGGCTTTAATTTTATTTTCTAGGGTTGAGCCAACTACATCCATACTAATAGTGGCCCTTTTTTGTTGCTGGGCTAAAAAACTAAGGCTTTCGTTAGTAGCAATACGATACAACCAAGTATATAATTGGCTGTCTTCCCTAAAATTTTCGAGGCCTTTCCAGACTTTAATAAAGGTGTTTTGTAATACATCATCGGCATCTGCATGGTCAATCACCATTCGTCTGATATGCCAATAGAGCTTTTCTTGGTATTTTTTAATCACCGCAGTGTACCCTTTTTCTTTGGTGGCAGGATTTGCAAATTGTGCTAGAAGTTCTTGGTCACTCAGGTGCATGTAAAAATTTGTAAGTTTTAGGGATAAAGCTAAAGCCCATTATTTTCAAATGTATTTAATAAAACCTGTCTTTTTTTTAAATTTTTCTATGAAGTATAAAAAAATAACACAGATTAATTAATAAATACATTTGAAAATAATCTGCCCAACTTTATAAGCTAGGATTGAATCTGCAAAGAAAACACATATATAATTAATTTACATAACTAACACTTATTAGCCCGAAAATCAAGCCAGTTAAGGCTCCCACGATATTTTAATGCGTAGTTTTTATAGAAAAGAATTACCTTAGAGCCTATTATTAGATTATGTCTTCATCAGAATATATTACCAATTTTAAGAGAAACGTTACAGATAAGTATACCATCTATAATAGTTTGTTTTCGGCACTACCCTTTTCTGGTATTGCCAATGTAGGCGCTTTACTACCCATTTTATTGCAAGCCTGTTTAGACGGATACGCCGATAATAAAACACCTATTGAAATTATTGACCATTTTTTTGCACAACATACCAATGCCATCAGTGAAGCCGATAAAGTAGCGCGCTTATTTAAATTTGTACAATATATAGAAAGACAAATTGTATTGTTTGATGCCATTGAAGATGCTGCATTTCAGTCGGTAAATAATATTGAAGGGCCAGGAAGTTTAAAATCGCTTATTAACGAATCGAAATTTGCAGGAAAAACCGAGGCTTTAAAACAAAAATTAAAAACGTTTAAAGTACGAATAGTATTAACAGCGCATCCCACACAATTTTATCCAGGAAGTGTTTTGGGTATTATTCACGACATGAATGAAGCTATTGGCAAAAACGATTTTCATACCATCAATGCCTATATTCAACAATTAGGAATCACCCCATTTTTTAACAAAAAACAACCTAGCCCATTAGACGAAGCAGTGAACCTAATGTGGTATCTCGAAAATATTTTATACCCTTCTATTGGTTCTATTTACAACTACATTAATACAGAAGTTTTTGATAGTGCTTATGATGGATCAAACCCTTTTATTGAATTAGGTTTTTGGCCTGGTGGAGATAGAGATGGAAATCCATTTGTGAACGGACCAACCACTTTAAAAGTTGCAGCAGCATTGCGGAGCGCCATTGTGGTATGTTATTACAGAGATATTAGAAAATTAAAAAGACGCTTAACGTTTACAGGCGTTGATGTAATTATTCAACAACTAGAGCAACAGTTATACGAAAATGTATTTCGTCCAGAAGCTAGCAAACGTATTCAACAAGCAGAATTAATGCGTGAATTATATGCAGCACGCGAGTTACTCATTAAAAACCACCATTCGCTTTTTTTAAATAGGCTGGATAGTTTAATTCATAAAGTAAAAATATTTGGAACACATTTTGCTGCCTTAGATATTAGACAAGATAGTCGGATTCATACCGCTGTTTTATTAGAAATAGCAAAAGTGCTAAAAGAAAAAAATGGTGTTGAAATTTTACCTGAAAATTATACCACACTTTCTACAGCCGAAAAAACACAAGCACTCGCAGCAATTGATATGGTAGTGGACCCTGCCATACTAGTAGATACTATTTCAAGAGATACACTTGAAAGCATGTATGCTATAAGAACTATACAAATCGAAAATGGCGAATCTGGATGCCACCGATATATTATTAGTAATTGTCAAGGCCCCGTTAATATGATGGAAGTAATGGCCTTACTAGGTATTTGCGGATTTAAAAAATCTGAAATGCCAATTGATATCATTCCATTGTTTGAAACGATTGATGATTTAGCACAAGCAGAAGCAACCATGCAATTTTTATACGAATTGCCCGCTTACAAACAACACTTAGCCCTACGTAATAATCACCAAACAATTATGCTTGGCTTTAGCGATGGAACCAAGGATGGTGGCTATTTACAAGCCAATTGGAGTATTTATACTGCCAAAGAAAACCTGACTGCTATTTCTAGACAAAATGATATTAAAGTGAAGTTTTTTGACGGACGTGGTGGTCCACCATCTCGTGGTGGTGGAAAGACGAATAAGTTTTATTCGTCGATGGGGTCTAATATTGAAAACGAAGAAATACAGTTAACTATTCAAGGGCAAACCATTACTTCAAATTTTGGCACTACTCAGTCATCACAATATAATTTAGAACAATTATTAAGTGCTGGAATTAGCAATGAATTGTTTGCAGATACTCGCGTTCAATTATCCGCACACGATAGAATGCTAATGGAAGATTTAGGCAAAATTAGTCACGAATTTTATCAAGCATTTAAAACACATCCTTTATTCTTAGCCTATATGCAACAGTTCAGTCCGCTGAACTATTATAGTAAAAGCAATATTGCTAGCCGAACTGCCAAACGCGGCAGTGGTGATGGATTAAGATTCGAAGACTTGCGTGCCATTCCATTTGTAGGAAGTTGGAGTCAATTAAAACAAAATGTACCCGGATTTTTTGGTGTAGGAACAGCGCTACAAAGTATGAAAGACAAAGGTTTGTGGAATGATACAAAAGCACTATTCAAAAACGCTTTATTCTTCCGCACACTCATTGACAATAGTATGATGAGTATGTTAAAATCATTCTTTCCACTTACACAACACGTAAAAAAAGATCCACAGTTTGGACCAGTTTGGGAATTGATAAAAGCAGAGTTTGATTTAACTTCAAAATTAGTACTAGAATTAGCAGATGCTAGTTCATTAATGGAAGACGATAAAGCAGGACGTGCATCTATACAAATGCGTGATAAAATTGTATTGCCTTTGTTAACCATACAGCAATATGCATTGAACCAATTGCATAGTAACAATGTTAATCCAGAAATGAAAGTGATTTACGAAAAATTAGTTACCAGATCTATGTTTGGTGTAATTAATGCAGCTAGAAATTCTGCTTAATTATTGGTTATTATTTTTCGTCTTTCCATTGCCACAAATGCAAACAAGCATAAGTGCGATAAGGACTCCATTTTGTAGAAATTGCCACCATCTTTTCTTTCAAGATTTTCTTTTCTAGATTTTCTAATCGATACAATTTTATCATTGCTTGTTGGATGCCAAAATCATCAACCGCAAAAACATCTTCGCGCCCCAAACTAAACATCAATAACATTTCAACCGTCCATTTGCCAACACCTTTAATTTGTGTGAGCAAGTCAACAATTTCTTCGTTGCTTAATTTTTGTAGTTTTTTATCGGTAATTTTTTGTTCTATGCAAAAGCTAGCCACATTTAAAATATAGCCCACTTTTGCATTGCTCAACCCTATTTCACGCAAACTAGTACTAGGTGTTGCAAGCACTTCTGCCGGTTTGGGATTTTTTCCATTGTATAAATCAAGGAACCGCTGATATATCACTTTAGCCACCTTAGTGCTTAACTGTTGGCTCATGATACTTGCCATTAAACGCAGTGGCAAATTACTGTGCAATTCCAACTCGGGTAAGGCTTCTGTAATTATTTTAGAGAGTTTGAGGTCTTTTTCTAAATGTGCAACGTATTTCATGAAGGTAAGATAGCAATAATGCCCATTTATCCATAAAAATAACCAACAAAATTCTCGCTATTTCCCTCTAAATAAAACCGTGTTATTAGTGTGTGCTTTTGTGTAGCTTACATAAAATTACCCCCATGAAACGCTTACCAAAAGGAATACCTACTATCCTTTTTCTTATTTTTATTATCCTCTTCAGCTTAAATAGTTTTGCTCAAAACAAAGACGAACAAGCCATTAGAAAAGTATTACAGTCTCAAACCGAAGAATGGAATAAAGGAAATATTGTTTCTTTTATGAGTGGTTATTGGCAGAGTGATAGCCTATTATTTGTAGGATCAACGGGGGCCAATTATGGTTTTGCAAATACCTTAAAAAATTACCAAAAAGGTTATCCAGATACTGCTGCAATGGGCAAATTGAGTTTTGATATTTTGCAAGTAAGGCCATTATCTGATACTTACTATTTTGTTTTAGGCAAATGGCATTTAACCAGAAGCATTGGAAACTTAAACGGTTTATATACCCTACTATTTAAAAAAATAAATGGCCAATGGAAAATAGTAGTAGATCATAGCAGTTAATTAAACAATCAATTTAAAAATAAAAAATCAATATATGGCACTCATCATTTTAGGCATTTTAATTTTTGTTCTTTCATTCTCATTGAAAAACTTAACACACCCTTTACCGCAATATGCAAAGCTGGCTAGAACCATTGGTATGGCAGTAGTTGTATTAGGGTTTTTAACTTCTTGTATTAAGCAAATTGATGCCGGTCAAATTGGTGTAAAATCAATGTTTGGTAAAGTACAAGACGAAGTAATTACTAGTGGGTTGAATTTGGTAAACCCATTAATAGATGTAAGTAAAATTGATACCCGAACGCAAAACTATACCATGAGTGGCGTACACAACGAAGGCGATGTGGCTGGAGACGATGCCATTCGAGTATTAACTGCCGATGGATTAGAAGTGGTAATTGATTTAACCGTTTTGTATCGTGTTTTATCTACCGAAGCTCCAAAAATTATTAAAGAAACTGGGTTAGATTTTAAAGACAAAATTGTTCGTCCTATTACGCGTACAAAAATTAGAGACAATGCCGTTTATTATACGGCAGTTGATTTATACTCTACCAAAAGAGACGAATTTCAAACCCGTATCTTTAAAACAATTGAAGACAATTTTAAAATTCGTGGCTTAGTATTGGAGCAATTATTGGTACGTAATATTACACTTCCTACTACTGTTAAAGCATCTATCGAAGACAAAATAAAAGCAGAACAAGAAGCACAGAAAATGGAATTCGTTTTGCAAAAAGAAAAACAAGAAGCCGAAAGAAAACGTGTGGAAGCACAAGGTATTGCAGACTATCAGCGTATTATGAGTTCGGGCTTAACCGACAAACAATTGCAGTACGAGCAAATTCAAATGATGAAAGGATTGGTTACTTCGCCTAATGCAAAAGTAATTATCATGGGCAAAGGAAACTCACCGGTTATTCTTGATACGAAGGAAAAATAATTTAAAAAGCCCTTATTCTTCGAAGTGTAAGGGCTTTTTCCATAGCCGAATTAAATAATAAAGCAGCGCTATAAAACTTAGTATTAGCCACAAGTAGAAAATAATATTTTCAACTTGTATACCAGCACCTTCTTGCAAATAAGCAAATTGATACATGATGCCTGCGGTAGAATTAATAGCCATCCACAATACAGTAAAAGAAATTGTATTGAGTATTCGTTTAAGGTATTCGCTAACGCCTGGTTCCATTGGGTACAAATTTTATTAGTCGAAGCTTTGGTTACTTGCTGCAGCAAGTTTTAAAATGCGGTCGAATTGCGCTGGCGTAAGATCGTTATAAAAATAATAAATAGGATCTACCGGTCTTCCGCCACGATGCACTTCGTAGTGGCAGTGTGGACCAGTACTTTTTCCGGTATTACCAATATAGCCTATTACTTCGCCACGTTTTACTTGTTGACCTACCCTCGCTTTAAAGCGATACATATGTCCATAAAGGGTTTCGTAACCATAGCCATGATTTATTAGCACCCTATTTCCAAATCCACTAGTAGTAAATCCTACTTCTTTTACAGTGCCATCGGCAGTAGCATATATTGGCGTTCCTTGTGGAGCAGTAAAATCTAAACCTTGGTGTGGCCTTCTGTCCTTATATACTGGATCAATTCTATAACCAAATCCAGAAGCAATTCTGTTTAAATTTTTATTACTAACCGGTTGAATAGACGGAATAGCATTTAGCAGTTTGGCTTTGTTTTTAACCATATCTGCAATTGATACATACGATTGGTCTTGATAAGCCAAACGAAGTGAGAGATTGTTGAGTTGGCTCGTCATACTTTTTACCAATTCCGTTTCGCCCATGCGTTGCACCAACTTCACTTCATTTTTGGCTTCCATATCTTTTACTCGTGCACTATCCGGAATAGGTTCGGATTCAAAAATTGATCGATACACCGAGTTGTCGCGATTTTCTAATTCATCCATCTGCATTTCTAATTGATTCACCCGCTCGCGCAACAAACTATAGCTTTCGTGCATATCGTCGTTCTCTTGACGCAATAGTTTTTCTTTGGGGCTATCGATGTATTTGAATGCAATAAAAATAATAACTAAGCCAGTTACAATAGAGGCAGCAATGAATCCAAATACCTGTAACAGCCTAACCCTAAGTGGCGTTTCGAGCTTCTCGAAGCGGAGGGTATGGGTGTTATAATAGTATTTAATTTTCTTCATGCTTTTTATGCAATGTGTAATTGGTTGATAAATGCCCCGTTCTAAGGTGGTAAGCCGCTAATTTCAGCCTACTAATCCTTACCTTAGCAGCCAACAATAAGCTATCAAAGATAGTTTCAAAGGCTTAATCAATTGATTTAAATTTCCATTAACAATGATGACCAGTGCTCAGATACGCCAACAATTTCTAGATTTCTTTGCCTCAAAAGGGCATCAAATAGTGGCATCTGCCCCAATTGTGGTTAAAAACGACCCAACACTTTTGTTTACCAACGCGGGCATGAACCAGTTTAAAGACTATTTTTTAGGCAATAAACAAGCACCCAATCAACGGGTAGCCGATACCCAAAAATGTTTGCGCGTTAGTGGCAAACACAATGATTTAGAAGAAGTTGGGGTAGATACTTATCATCATACCATGTTTGAAATGTTGGGTAACTGGAGCTTCGGTAATTATTTTAAAGCAGAAGCCATTGCTTGGAGTTGGGAGCTATTAACCAATATTTATAAAATAGATAAAGACCGAATATATGTTACCATTTTTGAAGGCGATGCAAAAGAAAAATTAGAAAGAGATACCGAAGCATTTGAAGAATGGAAAAAATTAGTACCCGAAGAAAGAATTTTACTAGGCAATAAAAAAGACAATTTCTGGGAGATGGGCGATACAGGCCCCTGTGGACCATGCAGTGAAATTCATGTAGACTGCAGAACAAATGAAGAAAGGGCATTGATAGATGGAAAAACCTTGGTGAATAACGACCATCCGCAAGTAATAGAAATTTGGAACAATGTGTTCATGCAGTTTAATCGTTTAAAAGACCAAAGCCTAGAACCATTGCCAGCCAAGCATGTAGATACCGGTATGGGATTTGAAAGATTGGTGCGCGTTATTCAACAAAAAACTAGCAATTACGATACCGATGTTTTTACCGAAACTATTTCATTAGTAGAAACACTAACGCAAAAAAAATACGATTACAGCAATAGCAAAGAAGCGATTGCATTTAGGGTAATTGCCGATCATATCCGTGCCATTTCATTTACTATTGCCGATGGACAATTGCCTTCAAACACAGGCGCAGGCTATGTTATACGACGCATCTTACGCAGAGCAGTACGCTATTATTATTCTTATTTAGATTATAAGCAACCTTTGTTACACCAATTATTGCCTGCACTAGCCAAGCAGTTTGAAACAGTATTTCCAGAGTTGCAACAACAATTGGATTTTGTAAGTAAAGTAGTTAAAGAAGAAGAAGATGCATTTTTAAGAACCCTCGACAAAGGCTTAAAACGCATAGACGATATGGTAGCAGCGAGTTTGCAAACCACCCAAAAACAAATTGAAGGAAAAGCAGTTTTTGAATTATTTGATACGTTTGGATTTCCATTAGACTTAACCAAATTAATTGCCTCAGAAAATAATTTATCGGTAGATGAAAAAGGATTTGATGCACAAATGCAAGAACAAAAAAATAGAAGCCGCGCCGCCTCTGTATTAGATACCGAAGACTGGATTGTATTATCCGAAGAAAAAGGAAACGGATTTGTAGGTTACCAATTAACCGAAGCCGCAAGCCAAGTAACTAAGTACCGAAAAATTAAATCAAAAGGAAAAGAGCAGTACCAATTGGTATTATCTACAACCCCATTTTATGCCGAAAGCGGTGGACAAGTAGGCGATACAGGTTGGTTGTTATTTGAAAACGAAACAATAACAGTAACAGATACCAAAAAAGAAAACGATTTAACCGTACATTTTGTAGACCAATTACCTAGCAATATTAGCGCAGCAGTTTCAGCACGTATAGATACCGAAAAAAGATTGTTTACTTGTTATAACCATACCGCTACACACCTATTGCATGCAGCACTTCGCCAAGTTTTGGGTACGCATGTAGCACAAAAAGGATCCTTGGTAAACGAAGCAAGTTTGCGTTTCGATTTCTCTCATTTTGCTCGCGTAACAGACCAAGAAATTGCAGAGATTGAAAAAATAGTGAACAGTAAAATTCGCGAAAACGTTCCGGTAGTAATAACAGAAATGCCCAAAGAAGAAGCCCTTAAACTAGGCGCCATGGCCCTTTTTGGAGAAAAATATGGTAACACAGTACGAGTAGTAGTAGCAGATGCCAATTACTCGGTAGAACTTTGTGGTGGTACGCATGTATTAAGTACCGGCATGATAGGACTCGTAAAAATTACCGCCGAAGCAGCCGTAGCAGCAGGTGTTCGACGCATAGAAGCTTTAACCGGAAGCAATGCTTTTAATTATTTGCAAGACCAATACAATAGTTTGCAAGAGATAAGTAATTTATTAAAAACAAAAGAGCCACTTAAAGCAGTAGAAAAAATCATTCAAGAAAAACAAGAGCTCGATAAAAAAATAGAAAGTTTAGAAACCAAACAATTGGTGGTAATAAAAGAAGCGCTAGTTAAAGAACGAGAATCATTCACACTTCCAAACCAAGCAACTGCTTATTTTATTGGCAAAGAAATAACTGTTTCAAATGCCGATCATTTAAAGAAAATTTGTTTTGATTTAAAAGCAGATTTGGGCGAAAATTATTTGGTAGTGCTTTGCGCAAATATTGCAGGCAAAGCAGCTGTATGTATTTTATTATCAGACAGCATGGTAACAGAAAAAGGTTTAGAAGCCCCTAAAATGATTAAAGAAATTGCTACCCCATTAATTAAAGGCGGCGGCGGTGGACAAAAAACACTAGCCACAGCTGGCGGACAAGACGCCAGTAATTTAGGGGAGTTGATTAAGCAGGTGAAGGGGTTATTGGGGTGATTTGGCGAAGGTTTTATACGAATATAGCTTTACAGTTTTAGAGGAAACCCAACTTCATTGTAAAATCAAAATCTCGAACAATTCCTTTTAATAGTCTTTTAGGTATTTATACAAGATTATTACCCTATTTGGTATTAAATCTTGTATATTTACCTAAATGAACGTTAGCCAGTCATATCGACAATTAGAACAATGCATTGATGACATTCAAGGCAGAGGGAAGTTTTATTTCACTTTAGATGATATTAAACTGCGGCTAAATCTAGAACTATCTGCAGTTCAGAAGCAATTGCAACCCCTCCTTAAATTAAAGAAAATTGCTTTGATACGAAATGGATTTTATGCAATTGTTCCAACAGAATATCGCAAAATTGGAGCACCTCCAGTAACTTATTATATAGAAGGGATGATGAAGACATTGAAACGTCCTTATTATATTGGCCTTTTAAATGCTGCAGCTAGGTATGGAGCAGCACATCAGCAACCTCAGAAATATGCAGTGATTATTCCAGCGCCGGTATTGCCTGCAATAAAAAAAACATATGCAAGTATTGCATTTTTATATAAAAAAAACTGGGAGGAAAAAGATATTGTCCAACAAACAACAGATGCGGGCTATTTAAATGTTTCTTCGCCAGAGCTAACTGCATTAGACTTGTGTTATTATAGCAAGCATGCTGCTGGAATTAATCATGTGGCAACTGTATTACAAGAACTTTCTGAAGAAATAGATGACAATAAATTAGTAGAAGTTGCAAAGCGATATTCCAGCTTAATGGCTGTTCAACGTTTAGGCTATTTGTTAGAGTTTTTAGGCTTTCCAGAAAAAGTATTACCACTAAAAGAATGGCTTAAGTCTCAAAAATATCATGCAACATTATTACAGTCTAATAATAAAACTTACAAATCAAAGGTTACTGGGAATGACTGGCGTATTATAGTAAACACAGAAATTGAATCTGATATATGATTCCAAAAGCATACATAGACGAATGGAGAGATTGTGCCCCTTGGCAGGACGCCTACCAGGTGGAACAGGATCTTATTATAAGTAGATCACTAAATGCAATATTTTCTGATCCAATCCTAAAAAAGAAATTAGCCTTTAGAGGTGGTACTGCTTTGCATAAATTGTTTATTCAACCTGCTGCTCGATATTCAGAAGATATTGACTTAGTTCAAATTCAATCTGAACCATTTGGGCCAGTTATGGATCAATTAAGGGAATGTCTATCATTTTTAGGAACACCAACTCGAAAGCAAAAAGAGCATAATAATACTATGGTCTATCGCTTTGATAGTGCAGAAGGGCTGAAAATGAAACTCAAAATTGAAATCAACACCAGGGAACATTTCACTGTGTTTGGATATCAGCAAATACCATTTCAGGTGGCATCCAATTGGCATAAAAGCGAGGGAACAATAACAACTTTCACATTGGAAGAATTATTGAGTACGAAACTTAGGGCATTATACCAACGGAAAAAAGGAAGAGATTTATTTGATCTTTGGTACGCCATTACAAAACTCGATTGCAAGCCTGAAAATATTGTAGAAAGCTGGGGAAAGTATATGAAGGAAGAAAACCATTCCATTAGCCGAAGGGAATTTGAATTAAACCTAGAAGCAAAAATGGAATCTGCGCAATTTATTGGTGATATTAATATGTTAATCAGAGAAGGAATAGGTTACAATGTTCCAGATGCAATGGAAATTGTAAGAAGGGAACTTATCGAATTAATATAGCACTATAGTAAAACCCAATTTCAACTCTAATTTTATTTGATTAAAACCTCCATTGTAGTTTGAGAAGCCGTTACCAAAATAGTAAGTGCGGCACTCAATGCACACAAAGTTAAAATATCTAACAGCATTAAACACCCTGAATATGCTGTATCTGCCCTAGGAAACCTATTTTTGCAAACTATGTCATGGACAGATACATACGAAGTTGTTATTGGATTAGAGGTACACGCACAATTAGCTACCGCTAGTAAATTGTTTTGTGCTGATAGCACTGCTTTTGGTGCTGAGCCAAATACGCATATCAGCCCCATCACTATGGGTCATCCTGGTACCCTTCCTAAAACCAATAAAAAAGCAGTGGATTATGCCATTAAAATGGGCTTAGCCTGTGCTTGTGAAATAGAAAAAGACAACTATTTTGCGCGTAAAAACTATTTCTACCCCGATTTACCAAAAGG
>JAPLEL010000080.1 GCA_026391415.1 Bacteroidota bacterium | reverse complement strand
TTAAACGATACCCAACTTTCGCAAAAACTAGTTATTATAGGTACCAACGATAGTATTGTTAAATTACATCAAACCATTACCACCCATTATTATTATGGATACAATTGTATTGGCTATTTGAGTGAAAAAGATTTTGGCATCAACAATTTAGATTGGTTAGGTATTCCTAGTGATTTAAAGGAAATAATTGACAATAAAAAAATAGAAAAGGTGATAGTGTCTTTACCTATTTTAACCGAAGAAGCAGTACGTTTTTATTTAGAAACCTGCGATGCAAAAGGCATTAAAACAATTATAGTACCTAATTATTATCAGTTTACATCCACCTCTTTTGAAGTAGATCAAATTGGCTTAATACCCATTATTAATTTGCGTGCATTACCCTTAGACAAATTCGAAAACAAATATGGTAAACGAATTTTCGATATTATTTTTAGCAGTTTATTTTTAATATTAATTGCGTCTTGGTTTTTTTGGCTAGTGGCTTTGTTGATTAAATTAACTTCTAAAGGGCCTGTATTTTTTGTGCAAGAACGCTGGGGCTTTAACAATAAAAAAATGAAATGCTATAAGTTTAGAACTATGCAATTACAAAAAGAAGCAACCGATGTATTTGCACATACAACAAAAGACGATCCTCGAGTAACACCCATTGGCAAATGGTTTCGCATATTAAGTATAGATGAAATGCCTCAATTTATAAATGTATTAATGGGATCTATGTCTGTGGTGGGTCCTAGGCCGCACGTTACGCCACAAAATATTGAATACATGCAAAAAATTGATAGCTATTTATTGCGCCATCAAGTAAAGCCTGGATTATCGGGATGGGCACAAGTGAATGGCGCCAGAGGAGAAATAGCCGACACACAAGACATGCAAACACGTTTAAACTACGATCTCTTTTATATTCATCGTTGGAGTTTTTGGTTAGATATTCAAATTATACTACAAACAATTGTAAACATATTTAAAGGAGACACGCATGCGTATTAAGCATTTATTTTTTGTTGTTCTATTTTGTTTGTCATTTGCTACTAGCCAATCGCAGATAATATATGAAGATACACGCTCCATGATATATCCTTATTTAACGCGTTTGGCAGATAAAGGATTAATTGAATTGCAAGACGTTGTTTTACCCATCACACACCAACAAATTAATGCCTGTTTACAAGCATTACAATTAAAACGAAACCTGCTTTCTAAAATAGAATTGGCTGAATTAGATTTTTATAAAAGAGAATACCAATTACCAGTACAGCCAACCGATACGGTCATGCAAGGATTAAAAATTTTAGAAAAAGATCATGCGCAAAGATTAAGGGGAGCCACTGTAGGGAATGGAAACTTTTTTATGCAACTCGATCCAGTATCGGGCATGAAAGTATTTTCATCGAAAAACCAATCGGTAACCCAATATGGAAACGGCGCAAATATTAAAGGCTTTTTGGGTAAGCATTTTAATTTTCAATTCTATTATAGAGATATTACAGAATCTGGAAAAGGAATTGATTATAACAAAACAAGTACCGACGAATTAGGCATCATTAAAAAAGACACTTCCTTACAAACCAGCTTAAATTATTCCGACCTCAGGGCAACACTTAGTTTTCAATTTAAAAATGGAAGCATTACAGTAGGGCAAGACCAAATGAGTTTTGGATATGCCAATCATGGCAAAATAGTATTAAGCAATAAGTCGCCTTCGTTTCCATTAATAAGGTTAGACTATCGACCCCTAAGTTGGTTGCATTTTAATTATGCGCACCTTTGGTTGCAATCGAATATTATTGATAGTTCTCGTATTTACAATTTAGGCAATACTGTTTACGGCGGAAAATATACGCCTTTTGTAAACAAATATATGGTGATGCATTCTTTGCAAATCATACCAAAAAAAGGAATGGTATTTAGTATTGGAGAATCTATAATTTATAACGATCAATTGTATTTGCCCTATTTTGTTCCTGTATTATTTTTTAAATTAGTAGACCAAAATAATACTATGGGCACTAATAATTCGGCTAGTGGCAATAGTCAATTGTTTTTTCAATTTAGCATGCGCAATATTGTTCCTAAAACACATATCTACACCACATTGCTAATTGATGAATTGCGCATTACCAAAGTGTTTAATGCCACTAAAAGTAGAAATCAGGTGGGAGTTACACTGGGTATAGAGCGTCAGGATGTATTGCCAAATTTATCAATTGGGGCAGAATATACTCGGGTAAATCCGTTTGTGTACGAGAACTTTATATCTGCGGAAAGCTATAAACACGCAGGTTATTCTATTGGCGATTGGATGGGTAATAATTTCGACCGAAAAACTTGGTTCTTTTCGTATAAGCCATTGCCAAGATTATTATTTACAGGGCGTTTTGATAATATTAGAAAGGGTGGTGCAGGTACATTGCTACAACAGTATTTTTCTGAACCACAGCCTAATTTTTTATTCGATTATCAATGGAAATCGGTAGAAGCATCGGTAAATGCACGCTATGAAATTATTCATCAAGTGTATGCAACGGCTCAATATTATTATAAACAACAACGTTTTTATGCCAATATTAACAATCCATTGCAAACTGTTCAGCAGCTGCAGCTAGGATTGAATATCGGTTGGTAAAAGATTATTAGTTTAATTTCACAGACTTAGAAGTTATTTATATGCGTAAATATTTATTTTTCTTTTTGTTGCTAACTTTTATAGGGTTTAGCAATTTTGGGTATAGCCAAGTAAAAAAAATACCTACTAGTAGTTTGGCTAATATGTCTGGAACTAGTGAGGCGCAGCTATTTCAAATGTGGCGCAATGCAAGTAGTATGGGCATGTCTGAATCTGAAATTTTAAAACTATACACCCAAATGGGTGTGAACGGCCCACAGTAAAAAAAAAAAAAAAAACGCTTTGAGAAAAAAGTAGAAGACACTTCCGAATCTGATTTAGAAGAAGAAGCCGAAGACCTCAATGCAAGTATGGGCGACACTAGTTTTATCAAACAAATGCCTACCCGCCGTTCTTCGCCAATCTT
>JAPLEL010000237.1 GCA_026391415.1 Bacteroidota bacterium | reverse complement strand
ATCTTGATAATCTACGCCATTAACAACGCCATTTAAACTAATAGAATCAAGGGTTTTCATTTGGTTGATATCGTACAAAATAATAGCCCCATTATCGCCACCACTTAAAAAAATTGACTTTGAATCTTTAGTAAAAGCCAAACCTAAATACGAGCCATTAGAAAATGGCGAAACAATATTTTTTTTGTAAGAGGGAACGCGAACAGTATTTAAAGAAGCAATATCAATTAACGTAAAAACGCCATTGTGCAAGGTTGCAGCCATTTTTCCATCTGGAGATATTTTCATACCAAATGGATCATCGGTAATTCTAACCAATTCACCTGCAGGTGTTAAAAATCTTCCACTAGGTAAAACAGAAACCCCTTTCTCATCAATTTTACAAAACTGATTAATACCAGGAACTTGAAGAATAGTTGGTTTGTTTTGGGCAATTGCAATGATTAATATACCATTGAATAATAAAGAAAAATAAAGAAATTTCATAATTAATAATTAAACTAGTGATGATAATTATAGGTTACTTTTTTTGTAAGTATTCAATTACCTTTTTCTTTTGTGAATCTAAGTTGATATTGAGTTTGTCAATGGCAAATGAATATGATTTATGCATTTCAATATCTTTGTTAAAAAGGTTTTTTTTAATTGACAGTGTATTTATCATTACTTGAGTATCGTGCCAATTACCAATTAACTCTTGTAGTTTTTGATAATACGCAAATTTTGAATCTTGCCCATCTTCTATCCAATTTGATGCGTAAATTTTTCTTTTAATGAGCTTACGAATTTCATGCCATTGAACTTCTTTAACATTTTTTGAAATTATTTTTTCAATTTTTGCATTTATATCAACTAAAAATTGATCAATTAAAATGATATTTGTTTCTTTTATCAACAAAAGATTTTCATTCATTAATAAAACAAAATTATACTTAATTTGATTTATTTGAAAAGACAAATCAGTTATTGTCTTTTCAATTGCCATATTTAGAAAACAATTAAACCTAAAATCAGTTAATTCATTTTTTTCTAACCATTTAATTAATAGATGAAATTCTCTTATTTCGCCTGCTTGTAAAAAAATTATTTCAAGTGAATTAATTTGTTTTTTAAAATTATTTTTAGGATAGATTTTTCTTAAGAATTTCAACAAAACCAAAAGCTTTTTTAACTCTAATCTAAAATCGTGCACGGATGATTCTGAATCGTTTATGCCAAATTCGTAAAAATGATTTTGAACATGTTTAACTCTTTGTTCAAAATATATTTGAAACCTAGTATTCAAAACTTTCATTTGATTAAATTAATATTTAAAAAATACTTCAAATACCATAATTAAAGGTTGTTAAATGCTGTTGATAATACTTTAATTGCCTCTGATAATTCAATTAAAGAAATAGTTAATGGCGGACATAATTGTAAAACATTTCCTTGAGAAACTTTAAAACTCAACCCATTATTTAAGCAGTAGTATAATATTTTTTCTGCTGCATCACAAGCTTTTTCTTTTGTAATATGATCTTTAACTAATTCAATTCCCCACAACAAACCAATACCCCGAATATCCCCAATAACATTATGCTGCTCTTTTAATTTATTTAATTCAATTTTTAAAAACGCTTCTTTAATAACCGTTTCGGCTAATAAATTATGTGCTTCCATATATTCTAACATTGCTAAACCTGCAGCCGCACCCAAAGGACTTTTTTCGTGGGTATAATGTCCTAAAGAAATATCTGAGGCAATATTGTATGCATCTTTTGTAATCATTGCTGCAATTGGTATTATACCTGCACCAAGCCCTTTTCCTAAACATAAAATATCTGGTTCAATTCCATAGTGTTCAAAGGCAAACATTTTTCCTGTTCTTCCAAAAGCAATTGGAATTTCGTCTAAAATTAGCAATACATGATACCTAGTACAAATGTCTCGTACTTTTTTCCAATATGCTATTGATGGAATTTGAACATCTGTATTTCTAATAGTCTCTGCAATAAATGCACCGATATCATCATTTTCTATTAATACTTGTTCTAAAGCATCTGCAAAATCAATACCTCCTTTTTCTAAATTAGGATTGTTATAAGTAACAGGCTGAGGAATTAGTACATTTTCTGGATACAATTTACCCATATATTTTTTAAACTGGTATTCGCCACCAACACCAATTGCATCTAACGAAGCTCCGTGAAAGGAATCTTGTATTGAAACTACTTTGTTTTTGCCTGTTATAACACGAACTAATTTCAAAGCCATACCAATACTACTAGTTCCTCCAGGAGTAAAAAGTATTCTATTTAAATTTTGAGGTAGTAAAGAAGTGAGCTTTTTAGCAAACTCAATAGAAATTTCATTTGTATAGCGTCTTGGCGAAAAAGCCAGTTTGTCCATTTGATTTTTAACGCTATCTAATACATATTGATTTCCGTATCCAACTTGGTGTACACTATTGCCATGAAAATCCATGTATTTTTTTCCACTAACCGCAGTAATATAAATACCACTAGCAGAATCAAGCACTTCCATACAAGGAGTAGACAATGCTTGGTGTAAAAAAACATCTGCATCTTCTTTTAATAAACTAGCTGTTTCTGTATCTAATAATTTATACCAATCTTTCCTAGCATTAGAAAAATTTACATCGCCTTCTGTTAATAGATTTTGCATGTATTTTACAATTATTTTTCCTAGAAGTATATAACTAATACATTCAGCTATTTAATCTTTGATTTATTTATTCTTCGGTAAGCAATTCAATAAAGTCTTTTTTTGTCCATTCTTTTTTCTCTTCAATAAAAACACAAACATGGTCCTTAATTTCTAATAAAGAACTCCAAGCTGTTTTAATTATTTCAATATCATTTTTAATATTATTATCTTGGATTAATTTCTCGCCTAGTTTACCAATAATTTTACCATTTTTTTTACGAAAAGCCTCTTTAAAGAATTTTCCTAAAGGTGCTTTTGACTTACCAAAAAAACAATTGCCAAGTAATACACCTAGCACTTTCTTTTTTTCAATGTCTAGAATAACATTTTGATAGAGATACGCAATTACTTTTCCTTCTTTATTTACAATTGTATTCATAAAAAAAATATAAAATTGAAAAAATCCTATTTATTATTATTAAATACTAGCTATTAATTCCTCGGCTAACCCAAATGATAATGTCATTCCATTCCCACCTAATCCATTAATAATATACACTCCCGAAGAAGGATTTAACACAAGTTCTGTATCTCCATTTGTCATCTTAGCATAGATACCATGCCAAGATTGAATCAATTTCCAATTGCCCGATATTGCAAATTTTTGTAAATAATCTAATACCAATTCGTTTAGGTTTGCTTTATCGAACGGATCAAAAGTATTGGCATATTCATGTGTATCACCCACAGTCAATTCACCTAAATGATTTTGAGAAACCATTACATGAATTCCCCAATCAAGGTAATCTTGCATTTCTGCAGCATAATGGTCTTTTAATTTTTGTAATGATGGTGCAGCTTTAAATGCATGGTAATGTGTTAAAGATAATCCACCGCAAATTGAAGTGCCAATTCTCCATCCTTCGGTTTCAGGAGCAAAACGCATCATTTGTAATTTACTTTTGGTAATTGATTGTTCTGCAAATAAATCTGGATATAAGGTTTCAAAATCTTGACCACTACAAACAAAAATTAGATCTGCATGAAATTCTTTATTGCCAGCTTTGAGTTTGCCCTCATTAATATCAGTAATGGTAGTATTCCAAATAAAATTTACATTTAAATATTCATTTAAATAAGCTGGAATAGCCGCTATTGCTTCTCTTGGATCAACAATAATTTCAGTAGGGCTGTACAATCCTCCTAATAAATTATTGCCATTAACCCCATTATAGGTACTTTGAATAGAAGCACTATCCATTAATTTTACTTGTCTGCCATTTTCCGAAAACGAAGCTTGTAATTCTTGTAAAACCTCCCATTCCATTGGATGATGCGCTAGGTGTAAACTTCCAACCTCATCATACCATAAGCCTATACTATCGGCTAAATCTTTCCAAATTTCTTTACTTCTTATTGCACGTTGGTATAATTTTCCATCGGGTTGACCAATTGGCCAAACCATTCCAAAATTTCTAATGGAAGCTCCAACAGCTCTTTCATTTCTTTCAATTACCGTTACTAGATAGCCTTTCAAAGACAGTGACCTAGCAGTTGCCAACCCTACAATACCGGCGCCAATTATAATTGCCGTTTTATGACTCATGATATTTGAATTATTTGTTTGTATTTTTTATTAAAATATATAATGGAAAAAATTGCACCAACCACGCCCAATGCCGATAAAATAACAACCCCTTCGCTATATAAAACACTCCAACGAATTTGAAAATGTGCTATTGTTTTTAATAAGATTACAGAAACACTACCTAAATAACCAAAGGAATCTGCTACGTACATTAAAAATCCAACATTACCTGAAATTCTAAAAGTGGCTATTAATCGATCGAATAAAATACAGTTATAAGGTATATAACCAATATATAAACCCATTCCTACTAAAGTCATCCATACAAAAGGATTAATTAAATGTTTGATAAATAAAATGGAGCTTACGCCGGCTAAAAGAAAACCAAAAACTATAATATACTGTGTAATTATAAATGCTTTTTTATTGTTCCTTATTAAAATCATACTACCTATTAAAACAAGAACCAACAAAGTAATAGGAATTTCTGTAGCAGTAAATACAGAAGGTTGATTTCCATAACCTAATTCACGCCAAATATCTGCGGCAAAATTATCCCTGATATCTCTAAAAATGGTTAAAAAAACATAGATAATAATTAACAATATCAACCCTGGTTTAAAAGTAGAAAAGAAATTTGCGCGTTCAACTTTATTAAGCGGTAATCTAGTTACCCTTAATGAAATATCGCTATTAGATGGAGGTGGTATGCGTTCTAACAAATAAATAAATAAAACTAAAGGAATAAAAAAGCAAGCACCAGTTACAAAAGGAAGCCACCAATCGGTTATTGCAAAATTCAATTGTAAGGTTTTAGCAACAGACTTAACAAATCCCGATGAAAAAATAAAACTTACAGCAAGTGTTGCCCCAATAAAATCAGTTGCTTTACGGCCTTCTACAAATGAAAAAACTACTCCCCATATAATTCCTAATGGAAATCCATTTGTAAATAAAAACACAATATTATAAGGTGCAGGTACCAGTGCAAATAAAAGCAATGAAAGCCATGCAAAACCAATTAAAATTAAAATGAGTTTTCCTCGTCCAATATTTTTTAATTCTGCTATAAATTTAATACCATAAAATTTGCTAAACATATAGCCAATTACCTGACTTATTACTAAAGCATCTTTATACACTAATCCAAACACAAGTGGACCATCCGAAAAACTCCCTACTGTAAAAGGCTTTCTAAAGGCATACACAGATGCATACGTTAAAAAACTAATTAGAGATGCAAATATTGCAACCCAATTGTCTCTGTATTTATCTTGTTGTATGGATTTAATAAATTTTTGCAATATTTAAGCTATTAATGCAGGTAATTCCTGTAATGAATCTATTATTTTGTCTGGTTGATATTCACTTAACTGCGCATGCGAATATGCACCTGTTGTAATACCAACTACTAATCCACATTTTGCAAATTGTCCTTCTAAAATATCTACCGATGTATCCCCAATTTTAACTACCCTGCTTGTATCTTCTAGTTGTAGTTGTTGCATTATTGCTTGTATCATATGAGGATGTGGACGACCTTCAACAACTTCATCACTACAAATTACTATATCTATTAAAGGGTTATTTCTCCAACCAAGCCTTAAGAGAATGGTATCTGCAATTTCTCTAGTAAAACCAGTATTTAAAGCTACTTTAATTCCTTTACTTTGAAGTATTATAAATATTTCTTCTGCAAATGGAAGGGCTTTTAACGCTATATCATTTTTATAAAACGCTATCATGTTATTAATAAATATTTCATGAATATGGTTGATTAAAGCACTATCATATTCCATTTTTTCAAGATACTTTTTTAATATAATTTCAATCGCTTCAATTTTGCGATAACCCATTACAGTATCAACATCTTCTGGGCTAACTTTTATGCCCGATTCTGCAAATGCATATCGAAAAGAATCATTGACGTTGCCTCTATCTACAACAGTGGTACCGGCCATATCAAAAACAACTAAGTCAAAATTCATAGAAACAATTTGTTTGATTTAAAATGGAATTACAATATAAACTTAATTTGTATATAATGATTTAATAGGTTCGGCAACAGGATGATTGGCTACAAAATCAAATCCTAAAATTTTAGCAAAAGAAGCAGCCAATTGTTTTTGAAATAATGTTGTGCTTGTTTTTACTTCGCCCAAAGGTTTTGAATCTGGCCCAATTGCTGCCAACCAAATTTGTCCAGCATCAGAAATATTCTCGCCATGGTGTTGCCAATTATCTTTTATCAAATCACCCCTACCATGATCGCAGGTAATTATTAAAGTCGTTTTGTTTTTGTATTGAGGGTCTGATTGTATTATTTTCCATAGGTCTGCAATCATTGCATCTTCGGCATGGGCGCTATTTAAATATTGGTCATATTCACCTGCATGAGCAAAGTCGTCGGTTTCATCGAAAGAGATATATAATACTTTAGGCTTATAGGCTTTTAAATACTCTCTAGCAGCAAAATAGGTAAAAATATCTGGTCGAACACCTATTGGTTGCGTTGTTAAAAATTGCATGTCATTTATTAACTGCAGTTGTGGGTTTTTAAAATGTAAAGAGTCTGTATCGGAATTAACATAAATGCCGCTCCTCTTTTTATTAAGAATATAAGGAAATACATCCCATGTAGAAAATGCTGCCACCTTTCCTTCAAATCCTTTTTGATGATTTAAAAACTCTAATACGTTAATATTTTTATTGAAAATTTTATCATTAGAATTTACCAAGGTATCGGGGTATCCAGTAAAAATTTCATTATAACCTGGGTAAGAAAATTTATATTTATTTGCGTTATTTACTAAGTTGCCTAATTTTCTATTGCCATATAACTGCCCATTTTTCTCTATTTCAGACCATAAAAAAGGAAATAATTTTTTTCTTCTTTCCAATAGATCTTTAGCCCAATATTTATTTTGAGTGCCATTAAAATCCTTAGTAAATTTTTTGTTATTTAATATAACAGAATCTGCACCTGAAAAAACTTCCTGCCAACGCATTCCGTCTAAGGTAACAATTACAATATTTTCAGTTTTAAACTGTGCATTAACTGTAAAATTGTAGCCGCATATAAACGCAACTAAAATAAATAGCCTTTTCATCATTAATAGTATTTGCTATAAATAAAAAGATAGGAGCGAGAACAATTAAGTCTCGCTCCTATTATAAAATTAAAAATTAACAACTTATTTAATAATCCACATCTGCGCATTAATATCATCCTTACCAGCGTATTGACTTGCAACAGCAGCAGTATAATTATCTTTATTAGTAGCAATTTCAGAAGACGGATATTGGTAACGCAATGGAATTACGTTGCTATTACCAGTTCCAGGACCAGTTGAGAATACAGGAACACCTGTTCTTCTCCATTGGTAGTAACCTTCTAAACCAGAGTTACGAGCCAAGGTTAAATAACGTTGGGTTAAGATTTGAGTTAAACCAGTTGCGTTATCTCCAGCATATTTAACGGTTGCTTGGTTAAAATAGTTTGTGAAACTAAAGTTTACAGTGTAGTTAACATAATCACCAGGCGCAGTACCTTTTAAGAAAGAAACTGTATTGGCTCCATCAACAATACCATAAAATGAAAACATTGCTTTCACTCCTTTTTGGTACCAAGTATCGGCAGTTCCAGTAATCCATCCACGGTTGATTGCTTCTGCAATGTTTAAACACATTTCAGGATAACCTACTATAAAAGTATTTTCACCAACATAACCATCATAATATCTTTTTCTACCAATAGGAGAAATTTTAAATGCATTAATTTTTCCACCCAAAGTACTCATGTCTTCGCCATTTCCACCACCTACAAAAGATTTGTAAGAAGTATCAGAGAAGCCCAAGCCACGAGCAGGATCGGCAACTTTCATTGCTCTCAAATCATTTAAGCTACTTAAAGTATTTAACCAAGTTGCTGCAACACATAAACGTGTAGCATCATTACCATAGTTGCCTTTGTTATTAGGATAATAGTTAAAGGCAGTATTGTATTGATATTCTAAGTTATCTGTCAAATCAGTCATGATAGGATACTTAGCTGGATTATTGAAAACATCAGCAAATTTTTGTTTGATATTTAAATCTGTATCTGCAGATTTTTTACTCAAATTAATCAATACACGCAATTTAAAAGTATTAACCACTTTTTGCCATTGCTTTAAAGTAGTTAAAGGATCTTTTGAATTAGTAATTCTTTCTAAGTAATAAAAATCACCCAATAAAGCAGTATTTGAAGAAGCAATTAAAGCAGCTAATTGTGTATTAGCATCTTCTAATAACTGCAAACTTTGAATGAAAATTTGCTTTTGTGTATCATACTTAGGCGTTGGCATATCTAATCCCTTCAAAGCATCTGTCATTGGCAAATCACCAACTTTCATACTCATATTAATAAAAATATAAGCTTTAAAAAATTTGGCTAAAGCCCCATAAGGATTAACAGCTGTAGCACTGGTAGATGCTTTTGCTGCTTCTTTTTCCATAGCAATAACGTTGTTAAGTGTGCCATACTCTAAACCAGCACTACCAGTCCAATATTCGTTATTGCCATAATAAGTATAAGTAGACAATGTATTTTGGCTAAACTTATCTTCGCTGCCACCAGGAAAAACCATGATTGAATTTTCAATCTGTCTTAGTAAAAGATATGCAGGCACCGAAGTTGGTTGGTTTGGATTGACTGCATATTTATCAAATGTTTTGGTGCAACTACTAGCTATTATTGTAAAAGCTAAAAATAGTATTCCAATTTGCTTATTAAATTTCATACTTGTATTTTTTAATGTTTTCAAATGATTTTAAAAATTAGAAAACAAAATTTACGTTAAAGCCATAACTACGCGTAGTTGGCGTTTGTAAGTTGTACTCTTTACTATTACCACTGTTATAATCACGTCCAGAATATTGGTCAATATCCATGTCTTTGAATCGATTAGGGAAGAAGTATAAAAGGTTACGTCCTACCAATGAAAAATCAATTTTAGAGATAAATGATTTTTTACCCAATACAGATTGTGGAATAGAATAAGTAATTACTAACTCACGCAATTTTGCATATGTTTTTTTAACAGAAGTGTGTTCAAAATCATTAAAGAAACTACTAACGTAATCTTGAATAAAATTCGCCACACCTGCATTATTTTTAAATTGTAAAGCAGATAAATTAGTAATCACACCAGTTACAGGATCATAAGTAATAGCAGTACCATTAGATATTTGAACCCCTTCACCTACATAGGTTCCTTTAAAACCAGGCGTCATAGAATAAGTGCCAGTTGCTGGATTGTAAATAATATTTTTAGCTTCTATTGCTCTAGCAGCTCCAACTGCACCTTCAGCAGTAAAAATATTCGATCCACCTTCAGTACCTTTTCTCATTACACGATCTTGAATAATTCCACCAAATTTTCCGTCAAATTGAAAAGACAAGCTGAATTGTTTGTAACTAAATTTATTGTAAATAGACCAACTAAAATCTGCATCTGCATTTCCAACATATTGGTTTTTTGGTAAATAAACAGGGTAACCTGCACTATTATTTATAACCTGTCCGTCAGCTGTTTTTGCAGTAACTTTTGCATAAATTTTATCTACACGATCTCCTTCTTGAAATTGATAGTTTGCAAAGTTTGAAGGCAACTCTTTATACGTTTCTTTAAACGTAGACCAGTTAACCATTACATCCCAATTTAAGCCAGTAGCACTTTTTAAAGGAGTACCAATTAATGAAAGTTCAGCACCTCTAATTTGTGTTTTAATTGCATTAGTTGTATACCCAGTAATACCAGTTGTTTGAGACAAAGGATAGTTTCTAATACCAGGTCCGTTAATGTTATTATAATAAGTTGCACTCAATCCTAATCTGTTGTTTAAAAACTTCATATCAAATCCATATTCAGTACTTGTTAATACCGAAGATTTGATATTAGGATCAATTACATTCGAAGGAGCATTTGCACCTGTTTGACCATTGTAAACAGTTCCAATTGAATATGCAGGATTAGCCAAAGAATAAGATGGTCCACCATAAGCAGTTACATAAGGATCACCATAACCAATAGGATAAGCTGCTGGCCCTACATAAGAAGAAGTACTAGGAGATTTTGCAGCTGCATAACTTGCTCTAACTTTTAAGAAGCTAACAAGTTCTGGTAATTTTACATAATCAGAAACCACAGAAGCTGCAGAAACAGAAGGATAAAAATACGTATTGTTATTAATTAATAAAGTTGAGTTTTTATCAACCCTACCTGTTGTTGAAATAGACAAATACTTACCAAAATCAATATTAGCAGAATAATAAGCACTCAATACCAACATGTTTGATGAAAAACTATATGCTTTTATAGGATTTAAAGAGTTTGCAAAAGAATACAATCCTGGTACGTTTAAATAATCAGTAGTTGTAAAAGTTGATCTGTAATTAAAATTACGTGCATTTACACCACCAACTAAATTATAACTGATATCGTACTTTAATTTGTTATTGTATCTAACCAAAGCTTCTACGTTATTGTCAAACAATGAACGTTGGTCTTCTCTATAATCACCACGATTTAATTCTCTACCATAAGGGTGAGCAGAATAAGGTAATTTTTCTGTACGTAACACATCATTGGTACTAATATTGGTTCTAATAATGGCATCTAAATGTTCATTAGGAGAATAAGTAATTCCAATATTACCAGTAATATCATTTTTAGTATGACCACGTAACCACTCGTAACTCATAAAGTATGGATTTTGGTAACGTTGGTATTCAGCAAAAATTGATTCAACACCTTCTTTACCTGGCTTCCAATAATTTCTCATATCAGCAACATCATAGTCGGCACCTGTCCAAACAGTCATTGAATAAATTACACTATTAGGACCATAAGAAACGTCTGGAATATTTGGAGAAAATTGACGGTTATAATTTAAAGTTCCTTCAATTTTAAATTTGCTGCTAAGGTTATAACTAGCATTCATATTAAAATTGATGGTATTTAACTTTGTGTTAGGTATGATACCTTTTTGATTGGTATGCGTTAAAGACATTCTAATATTAGAACGATCTGTTGCAGAAGAAAAACTTAAGTTATTGGTGGTTAAAACACCCGCTTCAATAAAACGCTTTAAATTATCAACACCACGCGCAATATACGGTGTAGCTTTTCTAATACCAGTTACAGGATCAATAGGGCTATCGTACTGAGGAATCAATTGGCCATTTAAAGCAGGTCCCCAAACATCATAGTCACCATCATTCAATCCACCGCCTTTACCATCACCAAAAATATACTGAGAATAATCTCCACCACCATATTGTGATTGTGTTTTAGGTAATGCAATAAAACCCTTATCTATTTGTGTACTAGAATT
>JAPLEL010000286.1:1180-4022 GCA_026391415.1 Bacteroidota bacterium | reverse complement strand
TACAGAAGCCATCAATCACGATCCTGCACTAACATTTTTTCAATCAGGAGCACAACAAGGAAACAGACCAAGCATGGGCTCTTGGGTGAGTTATGGTCTTGGTACAGAGAACAATAATTTACCTGCTTTTACCGTACTCTTATCGCGTGGAAAAGGCAATGGTCAAGGAGTGTATTCAAAACTTTGGACCAATGGCTTTTTAGATTCTGTTCACCAAGGCGTACAATTTAGTAGTGGAGAAAATCCTATTTTATATTTACAAGATCCAGATGGAATTGATAGAGGTACTAGAAGAAAAATGTTAGACCAAATTGCTTCTTTAAACCAGCTAGAATTAGACAGTTATGGCGATCCTGAAATAGCGTCTAAAATTCAGCAATATGAAATGGCTTATAGAATGCAAACAGCGGTTCCTGAAATTATGGATACTTCTAAAGAATCAGAAAGTATTATTAAATTATATGGTGCAGATTGTTTGGTGCCTGGAACTTATGCAGCAAATTGTTTGCTTGCTAGAAAACTTTCCGAAAACGGTGTTCGATTTGTACAACTCTACCACCAAGGTTGGGATCAACACGGTAATTTGCCAACAGAAATGAAAGGGCAAGCCATGGATGTAGACCAACCATCTGCTGCCTTAATTACTGATTTAAAACAAAGAGGGTAAATTTTCAATTGACAAATATGGTCGTGACCACCATCCGCGTTGTTTTTCAATTTGGATGGCAGGCGGTGGTGTTAAGCCTGGAATGGTGTATGGTGAAACAGATGATTTTGGATATAATGTTGCTAAAGATCCAGTACACGTGCACGATTTTCAAGCTACTGTTTTAAACTTGATGGGGTTAGACCACGAAAAACTAGTGTATAAATTTCAAGGCAGAAGGTATCGACTAACTGATTTATATGGTAAGGTTGTAAATAGTATCATCGCTTAAAAAAAAATAAAATGAATCGCAAAGAATTTGTAAAAAACTCCGTATTAGGAACAGCAGGCATTTTTATTGCCAAAGATATGTTGGCAAAACCTAAAGGCGCAATTTATGGTCATAATGAAATGCGTTTTAGAATCAACACCCAATGGGGTAGTTTGAATCCAGAAAAAACACCCGTGAATGATTGTCACGAAATGGTACAAGACAGCAAGGGTAGAATTTTACTGCTTACCAATGAAACAAAAAACAATATAATCATCTACAATAAATCTGGTAGAATGATGAAATCTTGGGGAACGCAATTTCCAGGGGCACATGGATTAACTATCCAAAAAAATGGTAAAGAAGATTTGCTTTTTATTACAGATACTAATTTGCACCAAGTATATAAAACAACTATTGATGGTAAAATTATTTTTACCATTGATCCACCTCAAGAAGCGGGAATTTATCCTAAAAAAGAAAAATTCGTTCCAACAGAAACAACGGTATTAGAAAATGGAGAATTTTATATTGCGGATGGATATGGCTCACAATATATTTTACACTACGATGCCAATGGAAAATTTTTAAATTATTTTGGAGGCAAAGGAGAAGGTGATTCACATTTGGATAATGCACATGGTATTACTGTAGATTATAGAAATGAAACACCTACTTTAATTGTTACTGATAGAAGTAGAAATGCATTTAAAAGGTTTTCTTTAGATGGCAAATTACTAGAAGTAATTCATTTACCAGGGGCTTGTGTTTGCAGGCCTGTTATTAAAGGAGATTATTTATATGCGGCAGTTTTAAGGTCTCCAACATTAAGTAATGAGAAAACAGGGTTTGTAACTATTTTAAACAAAGACAATAAAGTAGTTTCAAATTTAGGAGGTTCAGAACCTGTGTATGAAAATGGAAAATTGAAACAATTATCTCAAACAGATAAAATATTTATTCATCCACACGATGTATGTGTAGACGATGAAGGAAGTATTTATGTAGCGCAATGGGCATCTGGAAAAGTTTATCCTTATAAATTCACGCAAGTATAAATGAAAAGCGTTTATAAAATTGGTAATGCATTGGCCACAGCAGGTCTTGTGTTTTTATTGTTTATTTTCTTTTTTGATGATAAATTAGTAATACCTGCCTGGGTGCAAGTAGTAGGAAGAATGCATCCATTGGTATTGCATTTTCCAATTGTATTACTGCTTTTGAGTATGATTTGTTATTGGCTTCCCTTAGAAAAGGCTGAAGCTATTGGTTGGCCATTCATTCGTTTAATTGCGGCACTTACTACCTTGATGACTGCCATTATGGGAATATTGTTGAGTATTGAGCAGGCAGATAAAGGCGATGTTTTAACTTGGCACAAATGGTCTGGTATTTCTATGGCTATAACAGCTTGGGCTTTGTATCAATTTCATGATATAATTAGTAAAGATTTTCGTTATGGTAAAACTGCCGCAGTCTTTGGGTTTGCTATTTTAATATTAACCGGACATTGGGGTGCCGATTTAACACACGGAGATAATTATTTGTTGGCGCCCGTCATGCATTCGCCAGTAAAAACAATTGATATTAACAAAGCAGAACTGTATGCCGATATTATCCAACCAATTTTTATAGAAAAATGTGCGAACTGTCATTTAAACCATAATCAAAAAGGAGGACTTTCATTAAACGATAGCCTATCAATTTTTAAAGGGGGAAAAAATGGAAAAGCATTGGTTCCTGGCGACTTATTAAAGAGTTTGGTTTTAGAACGAATCCATCTTCCATTATCCAATAAAAAGCATATGCCTTTATCGGATAAGCCACAATTAACGAATGAGGAAATTCAGTTATTAGAAGTTTGGATTAAAGAAGGCGCTGCATTCAAAAAAAAGTTATTGAGTTTGCCCGAAAAAGATAGTTTA
>JAPLEL010000286.1:0-1167 GCA_026391415.1 Bacteroidota bacterium | reverse complement strand
TTGGCCGTTAATTATATACAGCCACTAATTAATAAACAAGCAAATGAAGTGTATGATTTTAGTGCAGCTAGCAGTTCAAAAATTAAGGAGTTAAACAATAATTATAGAATTGTAAAACCATTGGGTGCCAACTCTCCAGCACTTAGTGTTTCCTTTTTTGGAAAGCTGATTTATTCAACAGAAAACTTAAAAGAATTAAGCAGTGTTATGGAACAAATACTGCATTTGAATTTATCAAAAATGCCAGTAACAGATGAGCAAGTTAATTGGATAGCCGGCTTGCCAAATCTGCGCAAATTGAATTTAAATTATTCAGATATTACCGATAAAAGCATGACCGAAATTTCGGGCATGAAAAATTTAGAAACAGTATCACTTGTTGGAACCAAAATTACCAAACAAGGAATTGAATCTGTTTTATTAAATAAGCATTTAAAAGAAGTGTTTATTTGGGATAGCAAATTGAGTGCTACAGAAATGCTAGTACTACAACAAAAAAATCCACAACTAATAATTGATCAAGGCTTTCAAGGTGCAGACACAACCGTAGTTGCATTAAATGCTCCAATCATTAAAACGCCCTCTGCATTTTTTTCAGGCGGGTCTAAACAGATTATTCTTTCGCATGTGATTAAAGGAGTTGAAATTCGCTATACTATTAATGGAAAAACAGCAGATAGTAATAGTACTGTTTATACTGGTCCTTTTACTATTTCAAATTCTTGCTCTATAAAAGTAAGGGCAAATAAAAAAGGATGGGATTCAAGTAATACAGTTAGTGCTGTTTATACAAAAGCAGGTTTTCCAATTGTTAACGTAGAATACTTAACACCACCTGATGGTAAATATGCTGCTGGTGCTTCAAAGCTTTTAAATGATTTAGACTTAGCCGATCCTCGAGATTTTACTACTGATTGGGTTGGTTTTCAAAATAATGATGCCATTATTGTTTTTGATTTAGGTGAAGCCAAACCTGTTACGGAAGTAAAAGTAAATTCATTGTATTTTTTAAGATCATTTGTATTTCCGCCAGTTTTTTTAACAGTTTGGGGTAGTACTGATAATAAAAATTGGAAAGAATTAAAAACCATCGTACCAGAGCAGCCAAAAAGTTTAATATTAAGAAGAGAAGGCGATTTATTGTCGTTGAAATTTAATACAACGCAA
>JAPLEL010000284.1 GCA_026391415.1 Bacteroidota bacterium | reverse complement strand
AATTGGAATTCTTCGGTTTATTAATGGAACTATGGCAAATTTTCCATGTAAATGTTTGAATCTTTCATCTTCGGGGTGTACACAAATAGCCGTGTCGCCCAAAATGGTTTCTGGACGAACGGTAGCAATTACAATGTGTTCAGACGAATCTAATCCATCAATTTTATACTGGAGATAATACAGTTTGCTTTGTACTTCTTTGTAAATAACTTCTTCGTCACTTAGTGCTGTTTTGGCTCGAACATCCCAATTAATCATTCGCTTACCACGATATATATGTCCTTTTTTATAGAGGTCCATAAATACAACAATAACTGATTGGTAATAATCAGGATCCATTGTAAAAGAGGTTCTGTCCCAGTCTAGGCTACAACCTAGTTTGCGCAATTGTTGTAAAATGATGCCGCCATATTTCTCTTTCCATTCCCATGCATATCCTAAAAACTCATCTCTGCTTAAAGAAGATTTGGCAATGCCTCTTTCGCGCAACATGGCCACTACTTTGGCTTCTGTGGCAATAGATGCATGGTCGGTACCTGGTACCCAACAGGCATTTTTACCCATCATTCTTGCGCGTCTAACCAATATGTCTTGAATAGAATTATTTAGGCAATGGCCCATATGCAAAACCCCAGTTACATTTGGTGGTGGTATTACAACGGTATATGGTTCTCGTTCATCGGGCTTACTTGAAAAATAACCAGCAGCTAACCAATGTGCATACCATTTTGCTTCAACTTCAGTAGGAATATAATTTTTGCTCAGCTCCATGCTTTCAGGTACTTTATTATTAAGTGTTTGCAAAAGTAAGTAAAACCACTGTGGCTGAAAAAGGAAAGTATAATTAACGACTTTTCCATTCAAAATAGGAAACTATTAATAAAATTCCAACTATGATTAATAGGGCAATCATATTCTGAAAACTATTGTTTGTGGGCTCTTTGCCATTATCTTTTTCCATACTAAGCTGATTGTTGTAAGTTACATGCAATTTCATTTTTTAGCAAGAATTTTATTGGATATGCGGTTCGCAGTAGTGGATATAGAAACAACAGGCGGTTTTCCTCAACAACACGGGATAACAGAAATAGCAATTGTATTAATGGATGGCGGTACCATTGAAGGACAATATTCTACCCTAATTAACCCGCACCAAATAATTCCTCCATTCATTGCAAATATGACTGGTATTTCAGATGCAATGGTAGCCGATGCGCCTTCTTTTAAAACTGTGGCTAAAAATATTTATACTTTATTACATGATCGTGTGTTTATTGCACACAATGTAAATTTCGATTATTCTTTTGTAAAATACCATTTAGAAACTGCAGGATATAATTTGCAAGCCCCAAAAGTTTGTACTATTCGAACAAGTAGAAAAGTATTTCCTGGATTAAAAAAATATGGATTAGGATATCTTACTAGAGAATTGGGTATAAAAATTGAAGGTCGACATCGTGCAGGGGGCGATGCGCTAGCAACAGCTCAAATCATGCAATTGATTTTACAAAAAAATGGTTTACCAATCATTAAAGACATGCTTAAAAAAGAAGCATTGTTAAAAGAACAAAATGGCGAATAAAGTTTGTGTATTTAATTTGTACTGTTAACAACTATTTTTTGTTCTAAAACCCTAATCATTTAGTTGTTAATATCTTCTATTTTTCTTTTCCATTTCAGCCATTACATTCGCATCCCTGAAATAATCACTAGTTAATATATAATTCCATATGAGTTCGTTTGCACCAATCATTGCTTCTAGGTTAAATATCCGTGTTAGTCAAGTAGATTCAGTTTTATCGTTATTAGAAGAAGCTGCTACCATCCCTTTTATTGCACGTTACAGAAAAGACAAAACAGGCGGATTAGACGAAGTGCAAATTCAACAAATTCAAGACGAAGCAAAATTATTGAAAGAGTTTTCTGAAAGAAAAATATTTATTGAAAAAACAATATCAGAACAAGGAAAACTAACAGAGGAATTACAGAAAAAATTAGATGCAGCAATTACTATCACAGAATTAGAAGACATCTATCTGCCTTATAAACCCAAAAGAAAAACAAAAGCGCAAACGGCTCGCGAGAATGGTTTGGAGCCATTGGCATTATTAATTTTAAATCAAATGAGTGTTTCTGTTGCAACTGAAGCTGAAAAGTATTTTACAGATAAAATTACTACTATTGAGGAGGCTTTGCAAGGCGCTAGAGATATTATTGCAGAGCTTGTTAATGAAAATGCAGAGGTACGTGCTAAGTTGAGAAAGTTATTTGAAGACAGCGCTTTATTACAAAGCAAAGTATTGGCAGATAAAGAAACAGAAGGCATAAAGTATAAAGACTATTTTGATTTTTCTGAACCCATATACAAAATACCGTCTCACAGAATTTTGGCGGTGTTGCGTGGGTTTTTAGAAGGTTTTTTACGCATGAATATTTTGCCGCTAGAAGAAACTGCTCTTGAAACACTAGAAGGAATTTATATTAAAGGTATGAGTGAATCTGGCGACCAAATTAAAAAAGCTATTAAAGATGCATACAGAAGATTATTACAACCAAGTTTAGAATCTGAATTTAGGTCTGCATTAAAACAAAAAGCAGACGAAGAAGCAATCACTGTTTTTGCAGAAAATTTAAGACAATTATTATTAAGTTCTCCGCTTGGAAGTAAACGAATACTTGCACTTGACCCAGGTTATAGAACGGGTTGTAAAGTGGTTTGTTTAGACGAAAAAGGCACATTACAAAAAACAAGTTTAATTTATATTCACGAGGCTAATCGTTTATATGATAGTGAATATAAAATAAAGGAATTGGTTAAAGAGTTTAATATAGAAGTATTTGCTATAGGTGATGGAACAGCCGGACGAGAAACAGAGCAGTTCATAAAAAAAATGGACTTAAAACTACCTATATTTTTAGTTAATGAAGACGGGGCTTCTATTTATTCTGCTTCTGAAATTGCTAGAGAAGAATTTCCAAACGAAGACATTACCATTCGAGGTGCTGTAAGTATTGGCAGACGCTTAATGGATCCTTTGGCTGAGCTAGTAAAAATAGATCCTAAAAGTATTGGTGTTGGACAATACCAACACGATGTAAATCAGTTTAGACTAAAAGAAAGACTCGATCAAACTGTTATCAGTTGCGTGAACAATGTTGGTGTGAATTTAAATACAGCTAGTAAACATTTGTTAAGTTATGTAAGTGGAATAGGGCCCGGGTTGGCAGAGAATATCGTTAAACATCGTGCAGATATTGGCAAGTTTACAGACCGAAGTCAATTACTAAAAGTACCTAGGTTAGGAGCTAAAGCATTTGAGCAATGTGCAGGATTTTGTAGAATTCAACAAGGAGATAATCCGCTAGACCAAAGTGCAGTACATCCAGAAGCATATGTTTTGGTAGCGCAAATGGCTAAAGATCTAGGGGTAGAGCTAAAAAGTTTAATTGCCAATGAATCTGCTTTAAAAAATATTGATGTTAAAAAATATGTTTCAGAAGTTTTTGGAGAATTAACCATCAAAGATATTTTAACGGAATTAAAAAAGCCAGGGTTAGATCCTAGGAGTGAATTAGAGCAATTTGAATATTCCAATATATATAAAATAGAAGAAGTAACTGTTGGGATGATTTTGCCTGGAATGGTTACGAATATTACTCGTTTTGGTGCATTTGTAGATATTGGGGTGAAGCAAGATGGATTGGTGCATGTAAGTGAAATTTCACACAACTATATTACGGATCCAAGTGAGGTTTTAAAATTGAATGATAAGGTACAGGTAAAAGTTATGGAGGTGGATATTACCCGTAAACGTATTGCACTATCCATTAAACAAACCCAAGAAGGTCATACTAGAACCGCTAGACCTAATCGTCCAATGCCTCATAATACAAATCAATCACTTGCAACTAAAAAAGAAGCAGACTTAGCAGATTTGAGTGTGAATGATGCACTGGCATTGCTCAAGAAAAAATTTGGCAAATAAAGGATGCTTAACATTCTATCTAAATAATTCATACCTTGATTTTAAATTCAAATCTTATGCAAAAGTGTTTTTTATTGATTTGTTGCTCAGTTTTTTTATTAGTAGCCAATGCCCAAAATAAAGTAAACCCAGTAATAAAGGAGTTTGGTACTGTTTATGAAGTGCCTTTTGCTGTAGAAAATCCAGACCCATCTTTAAACTACAAAGTAATTTTTGATTTAGTAACAGGATCAGAAAAACCAGAACTATTATTAGAAAATTTAGAGACCATAGCAAAATTCATTAATTTACAAGCACTAGGCGGAGTAACTTCAAAACATTTAAAAGTAATTGCTGTTTTACACGGTGGTGCTGCATTTGTTGTAATGAACAATGAATCTTACCACAAGAAATTTGGCGTAGACAATCCTAATTTGTCATTAATTACTGCATTGAATAAAGCAGGAGTTCAGTTGTTCGTTTGTGGTCAAACACTCTTTAAAAGAAGTATCGATAGCCAGTCTGTTGCGCCAGAAGTTAAAGTGGCTTTATCGGCTCTTACAACATTAGCTACTTATGGTTTAAAAGGATATACGACTTTGAAGTTTTAATTATTAATTGTTTTTCAAATAATTCTTGCTTGAAAATTAAAGCTAAAATCACAATCGCTAAAAGGTTGGTCTTTTAAGACGATTATTTATTCTTTGAGAGTAGTAATAGTTGGTCGTATACATCATTATAACTGCTTCCAATTGGTATTTCTTTTCCAGCAACCATTAATTTGGTTTTGCTAAATTTTTCAATTTTATTTATCGGCACAATATAGGAGCGGTGAACACGAACAAAATCTCTAGCAGGTAATTTTTCTAAAATACTTTTAAGGGTCATTAACGTTAAAACCGGTGTAGGTTTAATATAAAGTTTAATATAATCGTCGAGTGCTTCAATAAGTTCTAAATCTTTTAAATTAATTTTCATTAACTCGTAATTAACTTTTAAAAATATAGAATTCAATTGTAATTCTTGCGAACTTAAAAATTCTATATATTCTTTCCCTTTATAGACAGATTTTAAAAAACGATCATATTCAAAAGGCTTTAATAGATAATCAACAGCATCTACATTAAATCCATCCACTGCAAAATCTTTATAAGCAGTAGTGAAAATAACTGGTGGCTTTTCGGTTAAACTTTTATAGAACTGAAGTCCATTAATATCGGGCATCTGAATGTCTAAGAATAATAAATCTACTTTATTTTGCAGCAGCCAAATTTTTCCTTCGTCGGTATTGGTAAATACTTTGTCTAGTTGTAAGAATGAAATTTTACAGCAATATTCACTTATTACTTGCAATGCTAGTGGTTCGTCGTCTATGGCTATACAGTGTATCATTAAATACTTATCTCTAAATGAACTAGATAATTGTTGTCTTTGATGGTATTGCTCAATTGATGTTTATTGTGGTACATTAACTCTAAGCGTCTTTTTACATTGTTAATTCCAATGCCAGTATTTTCCGTCATATTGTTTTCTGATTGAACAATATAATTGCTAGCAGTAAAAATGATTTTATCGTTTTGAGATTCAATAAGAATATTAATTTCAGAATTTGATTTCGTACTAACGCCATACTTGAAAGCATTTTCAACAAAAGCAATAAATAATAATGGCGCAATATTTTTATTATCTACTTCGCCTACAACATTGAAATTAATAGTTGTTTTTTCTGTAAGTCTCACTTGTTGTAGTTCAATATAGTTTTTAGTAAAATCTACTTCATTTTGCAGCGGTACCAAATTGTTATTTGTTTCTGTTAAAATATACCGCATAATGGAAGATAGTTTCATTACTGCAGGTGCCGTCTTTTCGCTTTTAACTATGGCTAATGAATAAATATTATTCAAAGTATTAAAAAAGAAATGCGGATTTATTTGAGATTTTAAAAATGACAATTCTGTATTTAGTTTTTCGCTCTCAGTTTCTTTTCTGTGTTCTTCTGTTTTTAGCCAACGTTGAATAACGGCTACACAGGTTCCAACAGTAAATACCATAAAGAAAATAGCCATATTAAAAGGCTCTACCAAAGGACGTTTTCTTCCTTGCCAAGTCCTTCCAGGCGTATTTGGCAAAGAAGGTCTTTGATAGGTTCTAATTTCTGGTGGAGAAATTATTCCGGCAAGGTATTTTGGAATAATTAAGAATATTATTAAACAAGAAATTACAGCAGTGATATAAAGGAACCATTTTTCTTGCATTAAGAGTTTTGGAATTAGTATTTGGGTGTTTAAATAGTAAAAAACAACTAAAAAAACATTATTACATACAATTGAGGCAAACATGTGGTCGCTCATATTATACTGCGAATCCAACATTCTAGGAAAAAATACCAAATAGGGTAGTGTAAAAAAACAAACCCAAGCAGCTGTGTGCGCAATAACAGAAACGATATTTTTATTCTTGGTAATCAATTGTTTATGCTTTTCTTGAATTTAAATAGAATAATCTGATTTTCAAATTTATCTTGAGTTTAGGGGCTTTTTAAAGAATATGGGTGAAAGTTGTATTGCTATCGGTGAAAGCTTGTAAACCAGTGGGTTATTTATTAATTAGTTGACTATAAAGGTGTTGGATCAGGCCATCGGCTAGTCCGATTTTAGGAACATATATTTCGTCGGCATCAGCCCAACGCATTACATTGATATAAATTTGAAGGGCTGGAACTATTACATCTGCGCGGTCTTCCCTTAATTTATAGATATTAATCCTGTCCTCAAGAGAGAAACTAGAAATTTCTTTATAATAGTCTTTCAATAAGTCTATAGTGAGTGGTTTTCCGTCTTTTTTCTTACTTATCGAAAATACTTTATTAATATTTCCGCCTGTACCTATGGCCACAATTTTTTTATAGCCCTTTGTTTTTTGTTTAATATATTCTTTAATCTCATTCCATTTTGAATCGTCTACCATCTCTTTTAAAATTCTTATGGTTCCAATATTAAAGGATTCTTTAAAAATGAGTTTTCCTTCAGCAAAAAAAGTTAGTTCTGTACTACCTCCTCCCACATCAATGTATAAATAGCTGTGGTCTGTATCCATTTGCTCGGCAACATGGTTTTCGTAAATTAAGGAAGCTTCAAATTCTCCACTGATTATTTCAATATCTAATCCTGTTTCCATTTTTATTTTACGAATAATGTCTTGGCTATTTCTTGCATCACGCATGGCACTTGTAGCACATGCAATAATATTAGTTACACCATATGCATTAATCAAGTGACTATATGCTTTCATGGTTTGCAAAATCATTCCACGTTTTTCTTTGGATATTTCACCTTTTTCAAAAACATCAAATCCTAAGCGTAAGGGAACGCGTACTAAATTCAATTTATTAAACTGTAGTTTTCCAGCTACATCGTTGCTTAAATCGGCAATTAATAATCGTGCTGCATTACTTCCTATATCTATTGCCGCTAACCTCACTTATTGGGATTGTTTTTTTAATTAAATATTGATAGGTTTCAATTTGAGACCTGATTCGCTTTTTTCCAACGGAAGGTACATAGTTGTTATTTAATTCATTGTTTAGAATTCTAGCTTTTACATTATCTCTTAATTGAATGTGGATAATATCCTTTAATTCTGCTTGCAACTTTGGATTTGTAATGGAAACAGCTGCTTCAACTCGATGATCGAGGTTTCTAACCATCCAATCAGCGCTAGATATAAACATTTTCTCTTTACCCGCATTATGAAAAATAATTACCCTAGCATGTTCTAAATATTCATCTACTATACTAATGGCAGTTGGTTGAATTTTGAACTTTTTATTTTCAATGATTGGGCAAAAAATTCCACGAACAATCATTCTAATAACTACACCAGCATTTGCTGCTTCATATAATTTTTCAATAAGTTGTATATCACTGATTGAATTGACTTTTAAAATAATTGATGCTGGCTTGCCTGATTTAGCTGCTTTAATTTCTTTATTAATTAAAACAATTAATTCCTTGCGCATATTATCTGGGCATAACAATAATGTTTTGCATGATAGTAAAGGACTGTTGCCATTTTTCCAATTTTCGAGGTAACGGAAAATCCTATTAATATCTGCCATTACATTCCGATTGCTTGTTAACAAACAATGGTCTCCGTATACTTTAGAAGTACTTTCATTTAAATTTCCGGTACTTACAAATCCATATTGAATGGTTTTATTTCCTTTGCGTTTTTTTATATTATACAATTTGGCATGTATTTTTATTTTTGGTACACCAAGTAATACTTTTACTCCTTCATCCTCTAATATATTTTTCCATTCTAAATTTGCCTCTTCGTCAAATCTGGCTTTTAGTTCTAACATAACCACCACCTCTTTCCCATTACGTGCGGCATTAATTAGGGCATTAATTACTTTTGAATTGGATGCTAATCGATAAGCTGTTATTTTAATAGAATTCACATCCGGATCCATTGCAGCTTCCCTCAATAAATCTATTACAGCATTAAAAGAATGGTAGGGAAAATGAAGTAGTAAATCTTCTTTAATGATAATATCTGTTACACGCATCTTACTCTGTAATGCAGGATGAGTAAAGGATGGACGTCTAGTGTTTTGTTTGTGAAAGACATTTGGAAAGTCCATGAAATGTCTGAAATTATGAATTCGTCCTCCTGGTATGATATTACTTTTTCTATTTAAACTTAATCGTCGGATTAAATATTCTAATAGTCCAGCATCCATTTCTTTGTCATAAACAAATCTTACAGGTTTACCTTTTCTTCTATTCTTTAAACCCTTTTCAATCTTCTCTACAAAACTAGTGCTCACGTCATTGTCGAGGTCAATTTCAGCGTCTTTGGTTACTTTAAAAACATGGGCTTCAAAATGATCAAATTCAAAATAAGAAAAAATATAAGGAAGGTTAAATCTAACAATATCTTCTAATAATATAATTTGACTTTCTCCGGCTTTGGCAGGTAATTGAACGAATCTTCCAACCGCTTTTGCTGGTACTTCTATTAATGCATATTTTTGTTTATAGGCAGTATTTTTCTTAGACATAACAACACCTAAATAAATACTCTTGTCGCGCAGATAGGGTAGTTGTGGTAAACTTTCTACCATTAACGGAATAATATTTGATCGAACTTCTTCGTCAAAATATTTTCGTACAAAATCTTGTTGTTCTT
>JAPLEL010000268.1 GCA_026391415.1 Bacteroidota bacterium | reverse complement strand
TCGGTCATATAAGTTTCTTTATTGGTATGCCCTTTTTTTATACCCCATCCATAAAATAGTAATGGAATATGCGCATCATAAGGTGCCCAAATACCATGTGATGTACCAGTGCCACTGCCTTCCATATAGCCCGATTTTAAAACAATTTGAATATCGCCACTTCTGTTAGGAAAATAGCCATTGGCAAACATTTCACGCTGTGTTTTTTGTAAAGTAGTCGTTAATATTTTACTTGTTTCAAATGCATTTGCAATGGCATCTTTCTTTAATAATAATTGAATTAAAGCTTGTTTAATGGCATCGGGATTTTGTTTGCTACTATCAAGTTTAGCGTGGTTTAATGAAACTTGGTAATTAGATAATCCTTCTATTAAATTACTTACACCAAATTTTTCTTTTACTAGATCATTTAGTTCTTTTCTTAATCCACCTTCATTAAAAATTCCACCTGGTAATTTATGTTCTTTCATAAAACCTGCAACATGCGCTACAGCGTGGTCGGCAGTTAAAAAAACGGTGTACTGGTTTTTGCCAACTGTGGCATCTAAAAATTGAAATAATTTTCCTAACTCATCGTCTAGTCGAACATAGTCATCCACCATCTCCCAAGAATTAGGACCAAATGCGTGCCCAATATAATCTGGCGAAGAAAAACTAATGGCTAACAAATCAGTGGCAGGTCCTTTACCCATTTTTTCATTTAGTACTGCTGCTTTTGCCATTTCTATGGTTAATGAATTACCATAAGGTGTGGTAGCTATTTTACTATAATCTTTTCCTTTATAGCCAGAAAGTGCATAGGGGAAACCTATTGCAGTTGCGCCAAATGGTTTTGCCTCATACGATTTTTCGTCGTCGGTGGCATATTCAGGATAAACTGTTTTGTTTAAAAATGTATTCCATCCTAAAGCATAAAAAGAGTCTACTAGTTTTCTATTATTAAATTGGTTTACCCATAATGGTAATTCGTTCATATAATAACTGCTAGTAATAAAATTGCCAGATTTTGAATCATACCAATATGCGGCATTTGCAGCGTGGCCAGCAGGCAAAATAGAACCCCTGTCTTTAATAGCAATGCCAATTACCTTACTTTTAAAATTAGTAGCTAATTTTAGTTCATCTCCAATGGTAGTAGTAAGTATATTCTTAGGACTCATTTGTCCAACATCTGTATTTGTACCAATCGTTTTTACTGATTTGTCTTCTGTACAATAGACATTGCGTAATAATTGGTTATCATACCAACTATTACCAGTTATGCCATGAATTGCAGGAACACTGCCTGTATAAACACAAGTATGTCCGCAAGCAGTTACTGTTGGAGCATACGGTACCATTGTGTTATCGAACGAATATCCTTCACCCATCATTCTATTGAAACCTCCATTAGCAGCATAAAGCGCTTTAAATCGGGTTAAGTAATCCCAACGCATTTGGTCAATCATTATACCAACAACTAATTTAGGTTTTACACTTACACTAACGGTTGCTTTATTTTGAGCTTCTGATACTAGGCTACTAAAGCCAATCATTAAAAACAAGGAAATTCGCTTCATATTCGGGGTTTAAGCCCGCAAAAATAAGGGATGATTATTTAATTGTTGGTTAACAAATTAAAACCAATTGGTGCTTAAATATTTGGCTTTGTTCTTCGGTTTGAAAAGTTTAATTTTGTAAGCATACGAATATTAAATACATTTTTTTCTATGGCAGATATTTTTGAAAAATTAGTGAAGAATTACGGTCCTTTAGGTCAACACCGCGAAAGAGCGCATGGTTATTTTGCTTTTCCTAAATTAGAAGGAGCCATTGGTAGTAGAATGAAATTTCGTGGTAAAGAGATGATTGTGTGGAGTTTGAATAACTATTTAGGGTTAGCAAATCATCCAGAAGTGCGTGCAACTGATGCTGCAGCTTCTGCTGAATTTGGACTCGCTTTGCCAATGGGTGCTAGAATGATGAGTGGAAATAGTAATTACCACGAACAATTAGAAGCCGAATTGGCTGCGTTTGAACACAAAGAAGACGCCATTTTAATGAATTTTGGTTACCAAGGAATTATGAGTGCCATTGATGCAATCTGTGGCCGTCATGATGTAATTGTATACGATGCAGAAGCACATGCTTGTATTTTAGATGGTATGCGTTTACATACCGGACACCGATATGTATTCAAACACAATGATATTGAAGATTTTGAAAAACAAATGGTGCGCGCAACAGTCCTTTTACAAAAACAACAGGCTGGTGGTATTTTAGTCATTTCAGAAGGTGTGTTTGGAATGGCGGGCGATCAGGGTAAATTAAAAGAAATTGCGGCACTAAAATCTAAGTATGAGTTTCGATTATTAGTGGATGATGCACATGGTTTTGGAACACTAGGCCAAACAGGTGCAGGAGCAGGTGAAGCACAAGGTTGTCAAGACGCCATTGATTTGTATTTTTCAACTTTTGCAAAATCAATGGCATCCATTGGTGCATTCATGGCGGGCGATAAAGCAATCATTGATTTTATTCGTTACAATATTCGTTCACAAATTTTTGCTAAGAGTTTACCCATGTCAATAGTGCTTGGAAATTTAAAAAGATTAGAATTATTAAAAACACAACCAGCATTAAAAGAGCGTTTATGGTATAATGCAAAGAAGTTACAAACAGGATTAAAAGAAAGAGGTTTTGATATTGGCAATACTGATACACCTGTAACACCAGTGTATATGAAAGGTGGTGTAGAAGAAGCAACCGCAATGGTAATGGATTTGCGAGAAAACTACCGTATTTTTTGTTCAATAGTGGTGTATCCTGTTATTCCAAAAGGACATATTATTTATCGATTAATTCCAACAGCAGATCATACCGATAAAGATATAGAAGAAACACTGGTAGCATTTACCGAAACCAAGGCCAAGCTTGATGCTGGAGCTTATAAAGTGGAATTTATTCCTGATATGGCGGGGTAATAAAACTGCAATAAATTACAATAAAAAGAGGTTGTTTCGTTAGTTCGAAACAACCTCTTTTTTATTAGGTAAAACAACAACTAATTACAACTTGTTAATTAGGTCTGTTGCTTGTTTAACATAGTCATCGTTTTTTGCAATAATGGCAAGGTCAATACATTTTTGTGCACTGATTTTTGCAGCCATTTTATCGCCGGCTTCTTTTTCAATTTTAGCTTGCAATAAAAATAAATAAAATGCTTTAGGATTTGCAGTAGTAGCTTTTTTTGCATTGGCCAATGCTTTGACTAAATCTTTATCCCACTCTAAATAAAAGTTAGCAGCAGATTGATAAACAGAAGGTTTTACGTTATCGGCACTCAAATCTTTTTCTATTTGTGCGCGTAAGCGGGTTCTAATATTAGTGCTGATAGGAACGATTACTGCGGTGCTTCCCCATAAAATAGTTAGGTTGCAAGATTCTGGTAAAATATCGCCAAATATGATGGTTAAGGTTTCAACAGAGATATTTATTTTTTGTGGTTTTACTTTAATATGAACCACGTCTTCACTTTCTTTATATCCATCTGTTCCCCAGTTACTCAAACCTTTGTTTAAGATGACATCCCAATATTCTTTTCCAGGTATTGCATAAATAACATACGAACCAGTATCTAGTAATTTTCCACCCATCGTAACATTGTCTGTAAACTTTATTTTAGTAGCAGCGTTTGCGCCCAAACGCCATAATTTATCTAAAGGAGCTAAATCAGAATTTACCTTTAATAAGGATCTTTCTTTGATATTAGGACGAGAATAAGTTAGTTCGATTTTTCCTGAACCGAAATCTTGAACGATAGTTTGGGTGGAACTTGGAGCAGGCATTTTTACAACTTGTGCTTGCGAAAAAGCTGTAAAAGCTATTCCTGCAAGTAATAAGATTTTTTTCATATTGTTTTTGTTTAGTACAACAAACCTAATGCATGCAGTTCTTATTGCCAATGAATTTCAATAATTTCATTAAAATTTATGATACAATAGCCTATTTGAATGCAGGATGGAAACGTTGTAGGGTGTCTCTTAAAAAATCCCTGTCTAAATGGGTATAGATTTCTGTGGTGGTTATGCTTTCATGACCTAGCATTTCTTGAACAGCCCTTAGGTCTGCTCCGCCTTCTACCAAATGGGTGGCAAATGAATGTCTAAAAGTATGTGGAGATACTGTTTTATGAATATCAGCTTTGACTACTAAGTCTTTAATGATATAAAAAATCATTACCCTACTGAGGCCTTTGCCCCGTCTATTTAAAAAAATAATGTCTTCAAACCCATTTTGAATCCCTTGGTGAACCCGAACATTTTCTTTGTAAAGTTTAATGAATTTAATAGCATCAGTGCCTATGGGTACAAGTCTTTCTTTATTACCCTTACCCGTAACTCTAATAAATCCAAGGTCGGAATAAAAACTAGAGAGTTTCAATTGAATCAGTTCGGTTACTCGCAGGCCACAACTATACATGGTTTCTAAAATGGCTTTGTTTCTAACGCCTTCTGCGGTGGACTGATCTACTTGTGCAATTAGTTTTTCAATCTCGTTAAAGCTAAGTGTATCTGGTAATTTCCTTTTTGTTTTAGGTGCTTCTAACAATAAGGAGGGATCAGAAACACAGATTTGCTCAATCAAACAATATTTGTAAAAGCTACGAATGCCAGAGATGATTCTTGATTGTGAAGTTTCTGTCATTCCTAATTCCCCAATCCATTTTACAAATTGTTGCAAGGTCTTCAAATCTAATTCCGACGGGGATTTGAGCAAATTAGCTTGTAATAAAAATTCGGTTAATTTTTCTACATCGTGCAAATAAGCGGCTACCGAATGATCGCTTAAAGAGCGCTCCAATTGTAGGTAAGCTTTATACCCTTTCTTGTACGATTCCCACATATATTTTATTTAACTAGCCATTAATTGGCGTTGATGATAGTGTTTAAAATTAAGCATAAAGGTGAACTTAGTTAGTGTTGATTTATGAGTTCTGTTTGTTTTTAGAATTGAATCCTTACTTTCGCTCTTTCTTATTTAAAAAAAGATTGGTAAGATGCAAGTGAATATGCGGTCCTTCAAGCAAAAAGTTCGACACAACCAAAAGTCGTTTAAATCATATTTAGGAAAAATAAAAAATAATCCACCCCTCAAACTAGATGCAACTGCAGAAAAAATTTCGGCAGAAGTATGGCAAGAAGTAGATTGTTTAAGCTGTGCCAATTGCTGCAAATCAATGACGCCAACCTTTACAACGGCAGATATTAAACGTATTGCCACACATTTAGAAATGAGTGTAGCCGAGTTTAAAGACAAATGGTTAGACTTCGATAAAAAAGACAAAGACTGGGTGAATAAAAAACAGCC
>JAPLEL010000010.1 GCA_026391415.1 Bacteroidota bacterium | reverse complement strand
TTCTTTGTTGAGGTGGTTGGTGACAATGTCTACAAAGGCTTTATTTTCTTTAAAAAATTGAGGCAAGTATAAATTTCTTCTGCCTTCGTAAGACTGTTGGTCGAAGTCTATTGGACGAATTCGGTATTGAAAATCTAGAATATCTGGTGTGATATTAATTACAAAATTATAACTACGCATATCACCTAATAAATGTGTAAAACAACGTTCATTAAATTTCACAAATTCTTTTGCAAATCGTATTTGATTGGTGCTTGGATGGTTGAGGTAATCTTTAATAAAAATATCTCCTGGAATGCCAGGAATATGTTCTTCAATTAATGTTTCGTTATTGGTAAAATAGGTAATTCTATTGGGTGATAAAAGGTGGTCTAGTTCAAGGCCATAAATTCTACTGGCATCTGCTTTTTTAATATAATAGTGGTCGTAATTATCGTTATACTTGTTAATAATTCTAATTCGAATGGGTTGACTATTGCCAAAAAAACAGAAATCTACCCCTGCAACATCGAGGTTATTGATAAAACTTAAATCGCCTTTTGTTTTAAGATAGGCATAGTTTTTAACTACTACATCCTTAAGGCGCTCCCATAAATGCATATCATAAGATGCTTTTTCCCATGCAGTATCATTACCATGCTTGTCTTTGATAGGTGTGGTGTAGTTGAATTTTAGTAAGTCATTATAACTTGCCGGCAAGTCTACTTCTCTGCCATATTTAATTAAATATTCGCGCAAAGCTTTGCCAACAGGAAAAATGGGCTTTTTCCTAGAGGGGCGATCTGGTTGATTGCTGGTTCTTTGGTTTTCGAATAAATTAAACAATAGGTTTGCGTTTTTGTGCTTGTAAAATCAAATTTACAGGATCTATCTCGCAATCCTTTTATTCCATTGCGATATCTATGGCTTTAAGAGGAAAGAAAAAAACTCCCTACATTTGCAATCCTTAATAATTCAGCCGTTGGTATTGGATAATTAACAATGCGGAGGTGGCGAAATTGGTAGACGCACTACCTTGAGGTGGTAGCGGGGTAACAGCCGTGGGAGTTCGAATCTCCTCTTCCGCACAAAAAAAGAGAATGATTTTAATCATTCTCTTTTTAATTTAATGTATTGACGCGTAGCCTTATTTTGAAAATAAACAATTGATTATACTGAAGCTACATTTCCTTTACATTCTTTCTGGAACATTTATTCCTAACAATCGCATTCCTTTACTTAATACCAAAGCGCTAAGGTTAGCCAACTGTAAACGAATTAATTTCTTTTCTTCCGACTCTGCATTGGCAATTGAATGCTGGGTATAAAAAGTATTAAATAGTTTGGCTAGTTCAAATAAGTAGATAGCTAGTTTTGAAGGATCGTGCTCAGTAGCTGCTTCACTAATGGTGTCTGGAAAAAGTTCTAAATGTTTAGCTAAAGATTTTTCTAGCGGTAACAAAATTCCAGCAGCTGTATTTGTTGCAAACGGTTCCGCAGAAAGTTTGCGCAAAATACTTTTAATTCTTGCGTGTGTATATTGAATAAACGGCCCGGTGAAGCCATGAAAATCTATACTTTCTTCTGGATTAAAAATCATTTTCTTTTTTGGATCTACGCGTAACAAAAAGAATTTAAGTGCGCCTAATCCAATGGTATTGTATAATTCAGCAAGTTCTTCAGTAGTAAAGTCTTTTACTTTTCCTAATTCTTCGGTTTTTTGTTGTGCGATATTTAACATAGCATCTACCAAATCATCGGCATCCACTACAGTGCCTTCGCGGCTTTTCATTTTTCCGGTAGGTAGTTCTACCATGCCATAAGACAAGTGATAAATACCATCAGCCGCAGGTATGCCAAGTTTTTGGCAAATTAATTTCAGTACTTTAAAATGATAATTCTGTTCGTCACCAACTACATAAATACTTTGGTCTGCTTTAAACTCATTGTATTTATTCACTGCAAGGCCAATGTCTTGGGTCATGTAAACAGATGTGCCGTCTTTACGTTGTACTAATTTTTCATCTAATCCATCTGCCGTTAAATCAATCCAAACACTGGTGTCGTCTTTTTGAAAAAATACTTTTTTCTCTAAGCCCTCAGCCACTAGATCTTTACCTAATAAATAAGTTTGACTTTCAAAATAGGTTTTGTCAAAATCGCTTCCAATTTTTTTGTATGTAGTATCGAAACCTGCATAAACCCATTCGTTCATTCGTTTCCACAAGCTTAAAACTTCGGCATTACCGTTTTCCCAGTCTAATAACATTTGCTGGGTAGCTTTCATTATTGGGGCTTCTTTTTCTGCTTGTGCTGCGTCTATTCCTGTTGCTACTAATGCCGCTATTTGTAATTTATATTCGTCGTTGAATTTTACATAATAATCACCCACAAAATGGTCGCCTTTCATATTTGTAGATTCTGGTGTGGCACCATTAGCAAATAGTTGCCATGCTATCATACTTTTACAAATATGAATACCTCGGTCATTTACTATACATGTTTTTGTAACCTGGTAACCGTTTACTTTTAGAATTTCTGCAATACTCCATCCTAAAAAATTATTTCTTAAATGTCCTAAGTGTAAGGGCTTATTGGTATTAGGAGATGAGTATTCTACCATCACCGATTTTCCATTGGTTTGCTGTGTACCAAAAAGTGCATTATTTTTTTCTTGTTCCACAAAATCCATCCAAAATTGGTTGGCAACTAACAAATTCAAAAAGCCTTTAATAATATTATAACTACTAAAAAGTGTGGGATTTGCGGCTACCAATGCATCACCTAATTCTTGACCCAATGCATCAGGTGATTTTTTTAACTGCTTTACAAAAGCAAATAAAACAACGGTATAATCGCCCTCGAATTCAGGTTTTGTGGCGTTCACTAATATTTGATCTGCAGGCAAAGACATGCCATATAATTGCTCGATGGCTTGAACAGTTGCGGTTTTTATTTTTAGTACAACACTCATTTTCTTAACATTTCTAGGCTGCAAAAGTAACAAATTAACCCCTACCTTCGCTGCCGTTAATGCGAAACTTACATGAATATATACGAAGCCTGATTCTCAGTGTTGTAGATCTGTTCTATCCGATCTTCAAAAAAATCATGCCTTTGCAAACATTTCGCTATGCCGCCTGCGGTGGATTTAATACTAGTTTAGATATTAGTTTGTTTTTCGTTTCGTACAATTTTATATTAAAAAGACAGGCTGTTCATATTTATTCTTTAACCATTGGCGCCCATATTGCAGCATTTTTAATTGGGTTTATCGTTACATTTCCTATAGGATTTTATTTAAGTAGGTATGTGGTTTTTCAAGAAACTAGTGTAAAGAAAACAAAACAATTAGCCAAATATTTTACAGTTGTTTTTGTCTGTTTACTAATGAACTATGCATTTTTAAAAATATTTGTAGATATGTTGGGTTGGTACCCAACTCCTTCAAAATTACTCACTACCATATTTGTGGTGACCTTTAGTTATGTGAGTCAAAAGAACTTCACTTTTCGGAAAGAACCTGTTTAATTGGTTTGATGTAAAACTGTAGTGTTGCCAAACCTGTATTTTCAACTTGGACAATTTTAAATTCGTGTTTGCCATTTAAATTTAATTGAATGTTGTGGTGCGTATACTCGTCATACTCCACAATTTTTGCATCCCAGGCATTTATTTGTTCTACCCCATCTACCCATAATTTTACCAAATCATCGGCGGTGATGCCAATTTCGTAAGTTCCTTTTTTTAAATCTAGTACACTGGTAGCAACAGTTGTAAATGAATCTGCAGGTAGTTTTGGAGTTATTTTTCCCCACCAAACAAAATCTAGTGCAGCAATGCTTGTATCCTGTAAAGGTTTTGAGTTTAATAGTTCTGTAAAAGCACTGTATTGTGTATTTGGATTTGTAGTGCTATCCCAAGCGAACCATTTTACATGCCAGGTATTTTTAGGATCAAATGTTGAATAAGCAAAAGTTTGTTTAGTATTTTCCTTTTTTGTTTGTCCAAACTGATCAATAAAACTAGCACCAATATAATTAAGTTGAATGCTTTTTTGTTGGGTGGTGTCAATCATTTTTGCTACCAGTGTAGAAGGAAAACTATCTACTCCTTTTTCAATAATTTGGTAACCCGATAATGAACTGATATTCCATTTTCCTTGTGGCCCTAATACTTCAAAATGCATTTGCTGATGGCTGTCGATATTTTTTAACCAGAGTAGAGGATATTTAAAATTATAAGGACCCCATGGTGTAATTCTTATTTCTTGATTGCCTTGCGGAAATGTTTGCGCCGGAAGGGTTGTGTACTTAATTGTATTTAATCTTTTGTCTTTTTGAATATCTAATTCTAGCGCTTCTGATTCTCTACTAGTATCCAATTCACTAATTCTATCACCTAATTTAAACGCATTTTTTACATTTGTTTTTTGATTACCACTAAATACAATGGTATCGGTTCCCATAATTTCATACACAGTAGTGTTATTCATAAAACGGTTAGCGGCTATCCAATAAACTTTACTTTGGGTATTGCGTTTTGTAGGATAGATCCAACTATCTGATTGTTTGGCAGCAGACCATAATTTAATAGCCGTTCTGTCTGAATTAAATTCATTAAGGGCAATATTAATAGACTGTCCGTGTTCAATGCCAATGGCTGTTTTATTGTGTGCAAATTGGTTGTCTGACAAATCACTATCATAACTATAGCCTGCCCAAATGCCATAGTCGCATCCCACAATTCTATTGTGTAAAACACTATTACTACTAAAGGTTATTTCAACACCATTATTAGAGGCATATGAAAAATCATTTCCGTAAATAAAATTATTATTACACCCACCAAGCCCTGTATCCATAGTAGTTTGACCTGCCCATAAAAAAAATCCATCTCCGCTGTGTGTAGCAGAATTGTATGCAAAAATATTGTCACTAGATTGTTCAAATGCTAGTATACCCGAACTATCTTGACCGCGTTGGTACTTGCCATAATAATAACCGCGAATATTAAAATCTAATTTATTATGGTAGATTTTATTATTACTACTTCTATACATGCCAATACCAAGCCCAGAATTAAAAGAAAAATCATTGTCTAGTACTTCAGCGCCACTGCATTTTGTCATTAACAACGCGCACTGAACACCTGTAATTATATTGTTTTGAATAAATGCTTTGGTACAATTGTTTAAATAAATTGCAGCACCATATCGTTTCCATTCGCCATTGTCATTTTTATGGTAACTCATCCAATCGCTTACATCTTCTCTAATAGTATTGCTGTGTAATTCAGGGCGCCAATTATAACTCAGGTTACAATTAATAATAGATAAGTTTTTTACACTGTCGGCCTCAATGGCTATTTTATATCCACTAATATTAGCGTTTTTTAAAATGATGTTTTCTGAGCCTGGGCTGATTTTTATAGCGAGTCCATGCATTTTATTGGGTGCCGCAAAATCCATTGTACCTAATAGTTTGGCCTCATTAAAATCAACTGTGATGTTTTTTCCTGAAATGGTGATTACCGCATTTGTTAGGCCGGTTGGGGACTCTAAAAGGTATTCGGTTTGTGCAATTAGGGTATTTGATTGAATAAGCATCCCCTGTTTTAATGGGGTGCTTGTTTGACAAAATCCAATGACTGGTAAGGCAAACAAAAGGAATAAAAAATTGAATAAGCTACCTTTTTGCATCCTTAAAAATAAGCAATAGCCATAGTTTTAGTTAGATTTTGATATAATAATTCTTGTTTTATTTAACCCTAGCAACCCAATCAGTTGACTGTTTTAGACTCAATCTGGCATATTATTTTGCCATTTCGGATAGAAAAAGGATTTATTGTCTGTCAGTTGCTGACATTTTTGCACATTGTAGGCGATGGCATAATGATTGACTATGTCGAAGTACGATTTCAAGTAGAAGTCGGTGATAAAAAATATTTATATGGGAAAGATTATCGGTATTGACTTAGGAACAACCAATAGTTGCGTTTCTGTAATGGAAGGTAACGAGCCAGTTGTAATAGCCAATGATGAAGGACGTAGAACAACTCCTTCGGTTGTTGCATTTTTAAAGAATGGAGAACGTAAAGTAGGAGATCCTGCTAAACGTCAGGCCATTACGAATCCGCAGAATACTATTAGTAGTGTGAAGCGTTTTATGGGTCGTCGTTTCGACGAGGTAACAGAAGAAATCAGCCATTGGAGTTATAAAGTTGCCAAAGGCGACAATAATACCGTGCGTGTATCTATCGACGATCGCTTGTATACACCACAAGAAATTTCTGCCATGATTTTGCAGAAAATGAAAAAAACAGCTGAAGACTATTTAGGTCAAGAAGTAACTGAAGCTGTTATTACTGTTCCAGCGTATTTTAACGATGCACAACGCCAAGCAACCAAAGAAGCTGGTGAAATTGCTGGATTAAATGTTCGCAGAATTGTTAACGAACCAACTGCTGCTGCTACTGCTGCTGCTTTGGCTTATGGTTTGGACAAAAAAAATATTGACCAAAAAATTGCCGTCTTCGATTTAGGTGGTGGTACTTTTGATATTTCTATCCTTGAATTAGGTGATGGTGTATTTGAAGTAAAATCTACTAATGGAGATACGCACTTAGGCGGTGATGATTTTGATAAAGTAATCATGGATTGGTTGGCTCAAGAGTTTAAAAACCAAGAAAACATTGATTTACGTAAAGATCCAATGGCTTTACAACGTTTAAAAGAAGCGTCTGAAAAAGCAAAAGTTGAATTAAGTTCTTCTTCTGAAACTGAAATCAACTTACCTTATATCACTGCTGTTGATGGTGTTCCAAAACACTTAGTAGTGAAATTGTCTCGTTCTAAATTTGAAGCATTAGCAGATAATTTATTCACTCGTTGTTTGAAACCTTGTGAAGCTGCTTTGAAAGATGCAGGTTACAATATTTCTCAAATTGACGAAGTGATTTTAGTAGGAGGCTCAACGCGTATACCTAAAGTACAAGATATTGTAGAAAAATTCTTTGGTAAAAAACCAAACAAAGGTGTTAACCCCGATGAAGTTGTTGCAATTGGCGCAGGTATTCAGGGTGCAGTTTTAAGTGGCGATATTAAAGATGTATTGTTATTAGATGTTACTCCATTGAGTTTGGGAATTGAAACAATGGGTGGTGTAATGACTACTATGATTACTTCTAATACAACCATTCCTACCAAAAAAATGGAAGTATATTCAACTGCTAGTGATAGTCAACCAGGTGTTCAAATTCATGTATTACAAGGAGAGCGTCCGATGGCTAATCAAAATAAAAGTTTGGGTACATTTAACCTAGACGGAATTCCACCAGCACCAAGAGGCGTACCTCAAATTGAAGTTACTTTTGATATTGATGCCAATGGTATGTTGCATGTAAGTGCAAAAGACAAAGGAACTGGAAAAGAGCAAAAAATTAGAATTGAAGCGGGTAGCGGTTTAAGCAAAGAAGAAGTAGAACAAATGAAGGCTGAAGCAAAAGCGAACGAAGCTTCTGATAAAGAAACAAGAGATCGCGTTGAAAAATTCAACCAAGCAGATAGTTTGATCTTCCAAACTGAAAAACAATTCAAAGAATTTGGCGACAAAATTCCAGAAGACAAAAAAGCACCAATTGAAGCGGCTTTGGCTAATTTAAAAGAAGCACACAAAAATCAAGATGTTACTGCCATTGATGCTGCTACAGCAGAAATGAATACTGCTTGGACTGCTGCAAGTGAAGAAATTTACAAAGCACAAGCAGCTGCAGGTGGTGAACAACCTGGTGCAGGCGCTCAAGCTGATGCAGGTCATCAACAACAAGCGAATGATACCGTAACAGATGCTGAATTTGAAGAGGTTAAATAAGCTTTAATTAATCAATATTTGTAAAAGGCGCTCAGTAAAATGAGCGCCTTTTTGGTTTTTATAACTGATTTTATTTATCTTGTATTTTATGAGCCTACAAAAATCTTTTGTTTACTCCAATAGTCCGGAGCCGCATAGACTTAGAACCAAAGAAATATTAAAGGAAAATCCAGCCATACGTCAACTGATTGGAAAGAATCCTAATAGTTTTTTTATCATACTATTTTTGGTGGCCTTGCAAATTGGCTTGAGTTGCTTACTTGTAAATCAATCTTGGTGGATGGTATTTGGAGTAGCCTATTTAATTGGCGCTTTTGCCGACCATGCATTGTTTGTAATGGTACACGAATGCGCGCACCGATTGATTTTTAAAAATCCTATTGCCAATCGGTTGGCTGGAATTTTAGCCAATATTCCACAAATATTTCCAAGCTCGGTTTCTTTTGAGCGGTATCATATTAAGCACCATTCTTTTCAAGGGGTAATGGAATTAGACGGCGATTTACCCAATGAATGGGAAGCCAAATTAATTGACAATTATTTTATTGGTAAAGCAATTTGGTTATTATTTTATCCAATTTTTCAAGTGTTTCGTTTAGGCCGATTAAGAGAAATAAAACCTTTTGATGGATGGATTGCACTAAATGTTTTGGTACAAATTGTTTTTATGGTATTGGTTTGGGTATTATTAGGCCCTAAAGCAATGGTATTTTTAGTTGCTAGTTTTTTCTTTTCGGTTGGCTTACATCCTTTGGGAGCAAGATGGATTCAAGAGCATTATTTGTTAAACGGAGACCAAGAAACGTTTAGTTATTATGGTCCTTTAAACACCGTTGCTTTTAATGTGGGATACCATAACGAGCACCACGATTTTCCTTCTGTTCCTTGGAATAAATTGCCGCAAATTAGGGCTATCGCACCAGCTCCTTATAATGCATTGGTGTATCATACTTCTTGGACCAAACTCTTTATTCGGTTTTTGTTTGACAAAGAAATTTCTTTATTTTCTAGGGTGGTAAGAAGCAATAGGGGCAAAGTTCCTTTAACCGATGAGTCTAAGCCTGATGCTGAATTAAGCAAATAATGCTTTTATGGGCGTATTACTAATGCAAGTACTAACTGTATCTTTGTAATCTAATTGAATGCTATGTTACAAAAGCTTGTTTACATTGTATCTGCTGTGCGCACACCAATGGGAAGTTTTGGTGGAAGTTTAAAAGATTTTTCTGCACCAGAATTGGGCGCTATTGCTATTAAAGCTGCAGTGGAGCGAGCAGGAATTTTACCAACAGCTATTCAAGAAGTTTTAATGGGATGTGTGCTACAATCCAATCTGGGTCAGGCTCCTGCAAGACAAGCGTCGAAATTTGCAGGGTTGCCAGACAGTGTTATTTGTACCACCATTAATAAGGTTTGTGCAAGTGGCATGAAAGCCATTGCGCAAGGGGCTCAGTCTATTTTACTCGGTGATGCAGATGTGGTTGTTGCTGGTGGTATGGAGAGTATGAGCAATGTTCCTTTCTATAGCCCTAATACAAGATGGGGTAATAAATATGGCCATGTAAGTTTGGTAGATGGATTGGTGAAAGATGGGCTAACAGATGTGTACCATAATTATGTAATGGGTAATGCTGCAGAACTATGTGCTAAGGAATTTAATATTACTAGAGAAGCGCAAGATGCATTTGCCATAGAAAGTTATACTAGAAGTCAGGCTGCCATTAACAAAGGATATTTTGATGCAGAAATTATTCCAGTTTCTATCCCACAAAAAAAAGGTGATCCTATTTTATTTTCAAAAGACGAAGAAGCTTTTAATGTTCAGTTTGATAAAATTCCAAATCTAAAACCTGCTTTTCAAAAAGAGGGAACAGTCACTGCGGCGAATGCATCTACCATGAATGATGGTGCGGCTGCTTTGGTATTGATGAGCAAAGAA
>JAPLEL010000089.1 GCA_026391415.1 Bacteroidota bacterium | reverse complement strand
GATAAATAAAAATTATAAGGTGTAGCATCCTTAAGTATCATGCCATATTTTAGTGCAGTCTGGTTTATTGTAAGGTAGGCTAATATTGCTTTTATCCATTGCGTATATGACCATTCAAACGGATAGCTTTGAAATGCTATTTGAGTTGGGTAGAGTAGTTTGTATACTATAGAATTGTTAGTGTCTAATTCAATTTCTTTGTGCTCTATAAGTAGCCCTAATTGTACTAATTCTTGATAAAGTCCAGAATGCATTAAATGATTGTATTCTGCCTTGTATTCTTGAAATATATACCGAAAGTAGCCAGTTTCTTTTTTAACAACCCTTGCAGCTGAATCTCTGTATGAGATATAATTTTGGCTGGTCATAATTAGTTGGGTTTGTCATTACGTTCATCAACTATTTTATTCCCAAACTTGAATTTGAAAAATGCCAGGATTCTTTTAAAAAAAACTACTGCAGTTAGTAACCCAGATAATAATGCTTGAAATAACAAACTCCCTGATCCAGGGTCTATGTACAATAAAAAATCATTCATTCTATAAATTGGATTACGGGTGGATAGACAATTTTAGAAACTATTACACTAATTTGGTAATTAGTGCAATTACATAAAGTGGATAAGACTTTGTATAATTATGATAGTTTAATGTAGAAGATACATTAATTATGTGTGTTGCTGCTCTTTAAACCTTAAAATTATAATCTTTACCCCATCACCCCCTTCAAAACCCTCCTCCCCACCAACCCAATCACCACCAAAAATCCACACAAAAATCCACCCAAAATTAAACTCTTTAACTTACTAACTTTCTCTTTCTTTAAAGGCAAAATAGGGGCATCAATTATTTGCACCAACGGTGTTTCTTTACGGAGTGAAACTTTAGCCATTTCTAAATTGGCTACCAATTGCGTTAATATGGCTGAATTAGCCTGTACATCTACCTGACGCTGTGCAGATGGGCTGCGTTTTACGTTAAGGGCTGGATTTAAACTAAAAGTATTATCGTTAGCAACAGCTACACCTGTAATGGCTGCATTTAATTCGGCGCGTATAGAATCGGACTGTTTTTCTAGTATTGCCACATTCATTTTCGCCTTCTTGCTTTTGGTGTCTACATAAAAACTAGTTACCTCTTTTACGAGGCTTTCGCAGAATTTTTTTGCAAAGGTTTCATCTTCGGATTTTACTTCAATGGTACCAATAGATATTTTTTTATCTTTTTGTGCAATGGTTAACTGGGTTTTGTCTATGGTTGAATAAATAGATCCTAAAACACTATCCTGCACCCTAGTAAAATTTGCTCTACTAGCGGTTACCGGAAAACTTACACTAGCTAGTTCAGGTTTTTTTGCCCATCCCTCTCTTAATTCATTTACATCAATATAGTAAGAAACTAAATTGGTTGTTTTACCCCCAATTTCTACCGGCGCCAATAATGTTTTTTCTATTAAAGACCTTGAATGCATTAACTCCATTAAATTAGAGCCGGCAAATGCTCCTCCGCCACCACCTCCTAAATCAAAACCTAAGGAACTTGCCAAACCCATGGCACCACTTAATCCGCCGCCAGATTTTTCATCTTCTAAAGCATAAGTAAGCGCTGCTGTATAAATCGGCTTTTGCAAATAAGCATAAACAACACCAATGGCACCACCTAAAATTCCTGCCAACAATAATAGCTTCCATTTACCCAATAAAAAATCAGTCCATTCTTTGAGTTTTAAAATCAATTCTTTTAAACTGATTTCGTCGTCTTGAGCAGCGGGTATATTATTTGTTTGAATATCGGTCATGTTGGTTTTTGTTTGTTTTGAAACTAAACGCTGTAATTATAATTTTAAAATAGCAATAATTACACCTGCTAAACTAGCCATTACAGAGGCCATTCCCATCACTTCTCCTGCACTAGTTCCTTTACTAGCTTTGGTGATTTTTTTAGGTACAATTACTTCAGATCCTGGTTTAATGGTGGGGGAATGTTTAAAAAATAAAAACTTGCTAGTGCCACTCACTTTTCCATTTGCATAAACCACATATATTTTACCCTTCCAAGCATCGTAACCATATCCACCTGCTTCATTAATATAATATTTTAAGCTTTGGTTTTCTTGATAAGTTATTTGCGTGGCTACTAATACTTCTCCACTAACTCGTACAATAGCATTGTATTTAGGAACAATTATTTCGTCTTTTGCTTTAAGTATTAAATCTGCTAACCCGCCCGGATTTTTTAGCGCGGCTTCTAAATTAATAGGAATAATTTGGAAGGCCGTTGTGTTATCGGTAGTTAAAGTACCTGTGCTATCTTTAAATTTCTTTTGTAGATTTTTTACAGTTCTTTCTGTACGCTCTTTGTCTACATCGCTTTCATACCTTTTTATATAAGCTTCTTGCAAATAAGCTTCTTGCGTAAAACTACCTACCGTGTGCATTACATCGCTAACTCTTTGTTTTCTATTACTTAATGCATAAGACCCAGGAAACTGCACTTGGCCCGATACCGTTACCGATTCTGGTATTTGATAGCCGGCTATTTTTCGTACCGTTATTAAATCATAAGGCTGTAGAACAATATTGGCATTGCTTGAATTTAAATCTCCGCCATTTATTTCTGTTCTAATAATTATGCCTGTTCTATTATCGGTGGCAGCAACACTATCTCTTTTTAATAAGCGCGCTATTTCAATGTTTTTAAATGCGGCATCGGTAAATCCGCCGGCTTGTAATATTAGATCTTTTAGGGTTAGTTTTTCTACATAATCAAAACTGCCCGGTTTGCGTACCTCGCCTTGTATTGATACTGTGAAGGTTTCGCGGAGGTCTAAAACAGAACTAATTAAAATTTCGTCTTCGCGTTGCAGTAATAAATTATTTGCGGCATCGCCTGCCAATGCTTTTTTAACATCGAACGATAATATAGATCGGGTTAAATCTTCTTGTAATCGAATAATTTGTGCACGGCCGGTGAAGGCGTCTTCTTTTAATCCATCGGCACGACGGATTAAATCTGCTATGCGTAAATTAGGGCTTAATGCATATACATCGGGTCTAAAAATAGCACCACCAATCGTTACCCTATTTTGAAATCGGTTTAATATTTTTGAAGCTACTACTACATCGCCTGTTTTTGGTTGATAGCTTTCAAACTGCGTTGCTAATAGGTCTAATACTTGGCGCTCTTTTTCGTTGCGTTGAAATACTTTTAAAGAGGCTTTATATGCGGTATCGGTAAACCCCGATGCATAGCTAATTATTTTTGAAATGCTTTCGCCTGGTAATACTTCGAATATTCCTGGTCTTTTTACTTGGCCTTGTAATTCTATTCTTGATTGGTAAGTGGGTATGCGAATTACATCGTTGTCTTTTAGGCCGACATTATCGGCTTGGTCTCCGTTTAACAAAAACTTGTATAGATCTATTTTTTGAACAAGTTTGTTATTGCGTATTAATTCTATTTCTCTAAAGCTGCCAAATGCTGAGGGGCCGCCTGCTATATACAATGCATTAAATACCGATGAAAACGACGATACTTTAAAATTACCTTGCTTTACACTTCCTATAATAACAATATTAATGGTTCTTATTTTACTAAGTGTTACAGCTATTTTAGCTCCGCCCGATTTTAAATAACTATAGGCAGTATTGCCCATTACTGTTTTTAATTTTTGGGTGGCTGCTTCTATTGATAAGCCGGCTAGTTTTACTTCGCCTACACTTGGTATGGTTACAGATCCTTCGGGGCTGATGGCTAAATTGCCATTGTATTCTTGTACACCATATACAGATATTTGTATTTGATCGTCGGGGCCTAGAATATAATTTACTGGGGTAGCTAATTTTAAATTCGGTTCGAAACTAAGTGCTGCTGCGGTGTATAGTTCAGATCCAAATATTAATGGGTTGATGGCTACACCTGGCCTCATATCCTTTGCATTATCAATAGATTCTGCATTGCTATTTTCTCTTACGGCCATTTGTTTTTCGGCACCTCCTGTTAAAACACTGGTATTGTTGCCTAATTTCTGCTTCAACTTAGCCGCCTCTGCTGCTGGCATCCCTTTAGAAATAGCCATTTGTTCTGCCTGATCTATACTCATTCCCGAACTGGTTAATTGTGCTTTTAGTTTGGCTAAATCGGTAGGTGAAATGGCATCGGCCTTTAATAGGCTGAGGTTAGTGCCTTTTAAAAGGTCTTGTGCTTGAATGCTTTGTGTGGCTATCAATACAAATAACAATAAAATTAGGCCTTTAAAAAAACGTTGGTTGCGCATAGTATACTTATGGTTGAATTAAATCAAAAATAGTGGGGGTGTTCTACGCTGCAATGTTATGAAATTATGTTTATATATACTATTGAGGAGTTGATTATGCATATGAAAATTATCATAAAATCGTACAATTGTGGAATCCAATTCCGTAACTGCAAGGTTTTGTAATGCTATATACCTATTTATCAATGAATAATATTTGTATATTAGCCTCACAAAAATCTTCCATCATGACTCCTTTTGCCGCTGAATTATTGGGTACTTGCTTTATCATTATTATAGGTCAAGGGGTGGTTGCCAATGTGTTACTACCTAAAACCAAAGGGAACGGATCGGGTTTAATGGCCATTACCATTGCATGGGCAATTGCGGTTTTTTTAGGCGTGTCTTGTACGGCTGCAATTAGCGGCGCACATTTAAATCCAGCCATTACTATTGCGCTGGCCATTTTGGGTAAGTTTGAATGGAACTTGGTGCCTTGCTATTTGTTAGCACAGTTTTTAGGTGCTATGATTGGATCTTTGGTGGTGTATATTATGTATGGCAAGCACTATAACGAAGCTGAAAATCCCGACGAAATATTGGCTACTTTTTCTACCTCTGCGGCTATTAAAAGCACTTTCCATAGTTTGTTTGGTGAGGCCGTTGGTACGTTTATATTGGTGATGGGTGTTTTATTAATGACTAAATCTACCAATAGTTTGGGCGCTTTAGATGCCTTACCGGTGGCTTTATTGGTATTGGGTATTGGCTTGGGATTAGGCGGCACAACTGGTTATGCCATTAACCCGGCGCGTGATTTGGGCCCAAGAATGATGCATGCCATCCTCCCAATAAAAAATAAAGGCGGCAGTAATTGGAGTTATAGTTGGATTCCGGTGGTGGGGCCTTTTGTTGGTGCAGTAATGGCTGCCTTGCTTTTTATGGTGTTGTAATCCTTTTAACTACCATCTTACAAATTTCTTTAAAATTTCTTCAAATAAGACTTTTTTGAAAGGTTCTATCCCTTACCTTTGCCGCCAAATCAAGATACCTATTTTGATGGCTTAATTGCTTATTTTTTTAAACCTATATATCTCTCCAGAAATGGCTACTAAAGGTAAAATCAAACAAATTATCGGTGCGGTAGTGGACGTTCATTTTCCAGACGACACTTTACCCGAAATTTTTAACGCGTTAGAAATTATCAAAGAAAACGGCGACAAACTAGTGCTTGAAGTGCAACAACACTTGGGCGAAGACAGTGTACGTACCATTGCTATGGACGGTACAGAGGGCTTGGTTCGTGGCATGTTGGTTACTGATACTGGTAAAGCAATTGCTATGCCTACTGGTCCGTTGGTGAATGGCCGTTTGTTTAACGTTACTGGTGATGCCATTGATGGTTTGCCACAAGTAAGTAAAGAAAACGGACGTCCTATCCATAACAAACCACCATTATTCGAAAACCTAAGTACCGCTTCGGAAATTTTGTACACTGGTATTAAAGTAATTGACCTTATTGAGCCTTATGCTAAAGGTGGTAAAATTGGTCTGTTTGGTGGTGCGGGTGTTGGTAAAACAGTTTTAATTCAAGAATTGATTAACAATATTGCAAAAGGCCATGGTGGTTTATCGGTTTTTGCAGGTGTGGGTGAGCGTACACGTGAGGGTAACGATTTGTTGCGTGAAATGATTGAGGCGGGCATTATGAATTATGGCGAAGCTTTCAAACACAGCATGGAAGAAGGTGGTTGGGATTTAAGCAAAGTAGACATGGAAGGTTTAAAAGAATCTAAAGCTACTTTCGTATTTGGACAAATGAACGAACCTCCAGGAGCACGTGCGCGTGTGGCTTTGAGCGGTTTAACCATTGCCGAATATTTCCGTGATGGAGATGGTACTGGTAAAGGAAAAGACATTTTGTTTTTCGTAGATAATATATTTCGTTTTACCCAAGCAGGTTCTGAAGTATCGGCCCTTTTGGGTAGGATGCCTTCTGCGGTTGGTTATCAGCCTACATTGGCTACCGAAATGGGGTTAATGCAAGAGCGTATTACATCTACTAAAAATGGTTCTATTACTTCGGTTCAAGCGGTATATGTACCTGCAGATGATTTAACCGATCCTGCACCGGCTACTACTTTTGCCCACTTAGATGCTACTACAGTATTGAGTCGTAAGATTGCCGATTTAGGTATTTATCCTGCTGTAGATCCATTAGATTCTACTTCAAGAATTTTAACTCCAGCTATCGTTGGTGAAGCT
>JAPLEL010000124.1 GCA_026391415.1 Bacteroidota bacterium | reverse complement strand
CCTGTTATGGTTGGTGGTATTGCGGTGGTTTCAAAAGATGCAGATGCTGTAAATGCACTAATTGCTTTGGGGATTGGAAGACCAATGGCCGAGCAAGCAGTTAAAAAAACAATGAATAGCATAACAACAGATACCTCATTAGAGGAAATTATCAAACAAGCACTTAAAAACTTATAGCCTATTTCTGCTATTTCTACTTAAACATTTCTGTTGATTTGAAGTTTTTTTTAACTAGTATAGTTCTGTTGGCTTTGCTATTTTGCAGTGTATCTGTAACAGCGCAGCAACGCGATTCTTTGCGCTACCCAATAGTAGACAGAAGAGCAGATGCTTTTTCGGCGGCTAATAAAAATCCTTATGCATTAAATGATACTAGTTTAATTAAGCAAACAATTGAATTTGATCCAGCCACAAAACAATATTTTATTATTGAAAAAATTGGCAACAAATTATATAGAACACCTACTTATTTAACCTACGAAGATTTTTGGCGGATACAATCTAAACAAGCTGAAAAAGATTATTTTAAAAAAAGAGCAGATGCATTAATGCTGTTGAATCAAAAAACAAAACGTCCACCAATGAAAGTGGGTCCTAGTTTTTTTGATAGAATTTTTGGCGTGCCTGATAAATTATCTGGCATAGCAAATACTGTTAGTGGAATGGCTAATAGTTTAAGTGGCATGGCCGATAAACCACTAAAAGTAGATATTCGCCCAAGTGGTGAAGTGAATGTAAAAGCGGGTTATCAAGGACAAAATATTGAAAATCCCACACTGCCAGAACGTGCTAGAAAAAATGGCGGATTTGATTTTGATATGAACGCCAATCTTGCTGTGAATGCAAGTATTGGTGATAAATTAAAATTTCCACTCAATTATAACACGCTTTCTAATTTGAGTTTCGACAATCAAATTAAATTAGACTATAAAGGCAAGGTTGACGAAGTAATTAAAAGTATTGAAGCAGGAAATATTTCTTACCAATCAAGAGGGTCACTAATTCCTAGCACCCAAAATTTATTTGGGGTAAAAACACAATTGCAATTTGGTAAAGTATTGGTTACTGCAGCCTTGGCTAATCAACGTTCTCAAAGGCAATCGGTAGGATTGCAAGGTGGTGCTGCTACACAAACTTTTCAAAAACGTTTAGACGATTACGAAGAGAACAGACACTTTTTAATTGCGCAGTATTTTAAAAATAATTATAACAAAACAATGAAAAATTTACCTGTGGTTAATACACAGGTACAGGTTCAACGTGTTGAAGTTTGGGTAACCAATAGAAATGGCGCCAATACAGATGCACGTGATATTGTGGGTTTGATGGATTTGGCCGAACCCAAACCGTACAACAATGTAGTAGGATCATTAACAGCCAATCCCTTGCCTTTTAATGGAGCGAATAATTTGTATAGTTCGATTGTCAATAATGCGAGTTTTAGAAATCCTTCCATGGTAAATAGTTTGCTAATTGCAAAAGGATTAAGGCCAGTGGATGATTACGAAAAAACATTTGCGCGCAAGCTGAGTACCAACGAATATTATTTTAATCCACAAGCAGGATTTGTTTCGGTAAATAGTCAATTGCAATCAGATGAAGTATTGGCTGTTGCTTATCAATATACCTACAATGGTAAAGTGTATGAAGTAGGAGAGTTTTCGCAAGATATTGCGCTGGATTCTACAAAAGGGGTGCAGAAAGTATTGTTCTTAAAATTATTAAAAGCTACATCTCAAAGAATTCAATTGCCACTGTGGGGATTGATGATGAAGAATGTTTATTCATTAGATTTATTTGGTGGAATTCAACGCGAAGAATTTAAATTGAATGTATTATACGAAGCACCAAGTGGCGGATTAAAAAGATACTTGCCCGAAAGTGCTCCTGCTGTTGATGGACAACCACTCTTACGTATTTTAAATTTAGACCGTTTAAATAGTAGAAATGATCCACAACCCGATGGGGTGTTTGATTATGTAGAGGGCTTTACTATTTTACCACAAATGGGCAGGGTAATTTTTCCGGTATTGGAACCTTTTGGTAGAGACTTAGATACGCTTGCTTTTTCTGGACAGTCATCTGCCATGAAAAAAAAGTATGTGTATTATCAATTGTATGATTCCATTAAAGCCATTGCACAAACCTATGCCAACTTGAATCGATTTATTATGCAAGGGCAAGTGAAAGGTAGTAGTGGCGGGTCTGAAATTTCGTTAAATACTTTTAATATTCCACCAGGTTCGGTATCGGTTACAGCAGGTGGTCAAATACTACGAGAAGGTGCAGATTATGTAGTGGATTATAGTTTGGGAAATGTAAAAATTCTTAACCAAGCTATTATGAGTGCCAATATTCCGGTTTCTGTTTCTTTTGAAAATAATGCAGGGTTTGGTATGCAACAAAGAGGCTTTGCGGCGCTTCGTTTAGACTATACCGCGAGTAAAAAATTAAGTATTGGTACTTCTGTTGTTCGATTGGGTGAACGTCCGTTTTTTACCAAAATGGGTTATGGCGATGATCCAATTAGAAACACCATGTATGGGTTAGATTTCAGCTATCGTTCTGAACTTCCCGGACTAACGCGTTTGTTAAATAGGTTACCCAATTATAGTACCAAAGCAAAATCTTCTATCACTGCTTATGGAGAAGGCGCATTACTAAAACCAGGTCATCCACCACAAATTGGAACGGGTGCGCAAGGGTTAATTTATGTGGATGATTTTGAAAGTACTAGAACCAGTATTGATTTGCGTTTTCCTTTTGTATCATGGGCTTTGGCATCTACACCACAAGGAAATCCAAAATTTCCTGAAGCCAATTTAAATGACTCTATTGATTATAATTTTAATCGTGCAAAATTAGCTTGGTATAATATTGAGCCAAATATACAGGATAAAAATAGTGCCAGTAATCCTTTGCGAAGAAATGTAATAGAATTAAGTGATCCTAGGGTTCGGCAAGTGTATACTAGTGAACTATTTCCGCAGAGAACTACCAATATTACAGATGTTCAAACTTCTACTTTTGACCTTGCTTTTTATCCTACAGAAAAAGGGCCATATAATTTTGAATCACGCAAAACAGAATTAGATGGGAATGGCAATTTAACCAAACCAACTTCTCGTTGGGGTGGAATTATGCGTTCGATAGATCAAACAGATTTTGAAACAGGCAATATTGAATTTGTTGAATTTTGGATTCAAAATCCGTTCATTAAAAATCCGTCGAGCAAGGGTGGAAAAATGTTTTTGAATTTTGGAAATGTAAGCGAAGACATTTTAAAAGATGGCAAACGTTTTTATGAAAATGGCTTGAATACACCAACCATTAATGCCGCAGTTGATAGTACGAATACTTGGGGAAAAACGCCAGTTAACCCTATTCAAATTACACAAGCATTTAGCAATGACCCGAACGACAGAACCTTTCAAGACGTTGGATTTGATGGATTAGACGATGCATCTGAAAGACGCAAAAAAGGGTATGTATTAAATAAATTGGCTACAAATTTTGGAACGAGTTCACTTGCTTATCAAAATACATTAGCCGATCCGTCGAACGATAATTATAAATGGTACAGAGACCCTAGTTTTGATGCCATTGGAACAGGAATTCTAGGGCGGTATAAAAATATTAATAATCCACAAGGAAATTCGCCTTTAGCAAATACCACCGGACAGTTTACGCCAGCTGCAACACTATATCCCGACAATGAAGATTTAAATAGAGACAATACTTTAAACGAAACAGAAGCGTATTACGAATACCAAGTAGACCTTAAACCTGGCATGGATGTGGGTGTTACCAAATACATTACAGATAAGCGACGTATTTCTGTGAATTGCGCAGATGGTGTTGTACGATCGGAAGATTGGTTTTTGTTTCGTATTCCCATAAAAGATTATTCTAGAAAAGTAGGCGGTATTCCTGATTTTAAATCGATTCGATTTATGCGGATGTATTTGTCGGAATTTGAAGACTCTGTAGTCATGCGTTTTGGTCGATTAGACCTTGTGCGTAATCAGTGGCGACAGTTTACTTACAATCTTGATACAACGGGCAGTTACACGCCTTTAAATACTACTAACGGCACTTACTTTAATACCCTTGCTGTTAACCTCGAAGAAAACAGTAGCCGTCAACCGATAAACTATTTAATTCCTCCAGGTATTGAGCGTGTGCAACAATTGAGTAACAACGGTGTGAACCTTTTGCAAAACGAACAGAGTATGAGTTTGCAGGTGCGCAATTTGTATACTGGTGATTCAAGAGCTGTGTTTAAATCAATGAATTTAGACATGCGTCAATATGGAAAATTGTCGATGTTTATTCACGCAGAATCAATGGCAGGGCAACGTCAATTAAAAGACAAAGAAATTAATGCAGTTATTAGAATTGGGCAAGATTTTTTAAATAACTATTACGAAATAAAAATTCCTTTGCACATGACAGCGCCTGGCACTTATGCAAAAGGGCAAGAAGATAAAGTTTGGCCAACAGAAAATAATTTAGATTTTAGTTTGCGCGAATTGATTGATTTAAAATTACGACGCAATGGAATAATGGCTGCAATGGGTAGTATTTATCGGGAGCGGATTGGCGATAAAACGTATTCCATTATGGGTAATCCTAATTTGGGAGAAGTGCGTGGATTATTAGTTGGAATTGAAAATCCATATATATTGGATGGTCCTACGGTAAACACAGAAGTTTGGATTAATGAATTAAGGCTTTCTGAATTAGACGAAAATGGCGGATGGGCAGCACTTGGAAGAGTAGACTTAACCCTTGCAGATTTGGGTACCGTGTCTGTATCTGCAAATACGCATACACAAGGGTTTGGAAGTATTGAACAACGCGTAAATGAAAGGGCGAGAGATAATTTAGTGCAGTTTGATGCTGCTGCAAATATTAATGCCGGAAAATTATTTCCACAAAAAGTAAAACTAAGTTTACCTATTTATGCAAGTATTAGTCAAACGATTCGTATGCCGCAATACGATCCGTTTGATAAGGATATTAAGTACCAAGAAAAACTTACTGCATCGCCAAGTAAAAAAGATTCTATACGCACCGCAGCAGTAGATGAAACAACTATTAAAACACTCAATTTTACCAATGTCCGTGTGGCGCCTAGTGGAACTAAAACGGGTTTATTAAAATTAAGTAATTTAGATTTTAGTTATTCGTTTACACAAACCGAACAAACCACACCAGTAATTCTTGAAAATAAAATTACTAGGCATCGTGGTGGTTTTGGTTATACTTATATGGGTCAGGGGAAATACATAGAGCCACTAAAAAAACTCATTAAATCAAAAACAGCGTGGCTGAGTTGGCTAAAAGATTTCAATTTTAATTTGCGTCCTTCTATGCTAAGTTTTAGAGCAGATGTAAATAGACAGTTTGGTGAATTTGTTCCAAGAATTATAAATACGTATGATAGTAAAGTAGAACGAGTAGATACTACTTACGATAAATATTTTACCTACGATCGTATCTATAATATGCAATGGGATTTAACCCGCAAACTGAATTTAAATTTCTCTGCCACCAACAATGCACGGGTAGACGAGCCGAATGGTAGGATTGACAATAAATTTAAAAAAGACAGTGTATTCAATAATTTTATAACCGGCGGAAGAAACACTTTGTACCAACAACGTGCTACACTGAATTATGATATACCACTAAGCAAACTGCCAATTACCGACTGGATAACGGCTAGGTATAGTTATGCTACTACATATAATTGGATAGGTGCAAGTAGGGTAGCATTAGAATTGGGTAACACCATTGAAAACTCACAAGAGAATAATATTAATACCCAATTTAATTTTGCCAATTTATATTCAAAATCTAAATTACTTAGGTCATTAGATAATGTTTCTATGCAAAGAAACAATGCCAAAGCTGCACCTTCTAATAATGTGTTGGGTTTTGTTATACCTAGCAAAGAAGATGCACTGAAAAATTTAACCGGAAAGTTGCGTGTAGCAGCCTTGCAAAAATGGCGTCAACAAAAAAGAGACCAACGGATTGCCTTACGTTTGGCCAAAGCCAATCAGCCAATTGATTTAAATGGATGGGAAAAATCACTGGGCAAATTATTAACGATGGTGCGTACTATTCAAATTAATTATAGTGCCAATTATAGAAGTAGGGTGCCTGGGTTTATGGATAGCACACAAGCATTGGGTCAAAACTGGAGTAGTATGCAACCGGGTTTAGATTATGTATTAGGAAAACAACCCGATACTAGTTGGCTAAATAAAAAAGCAACCCAAGGTTTGTTGTCGCGTGATAGCACATTTAATTATTTGTATCGTCAAAATTACGAACAGCGTTTTGCAATTACCGCGCAACTAGAACCCATTAGAGAATTGATGATTGATGTGAATTTAGAGAAATCATTTACCAAAGAATATTCAGAATTATTTAAAGACACTTTGGGTTTTGGTAGGGCAGAACACTTGAATCCATTGGCTTCTGGCGGATTTAGTGTTTCTTATATTGCTTTTAATACTTTGTTTGGTAAACAGAATCCAAATGAGGTTTCTAATACCTTTAAAACATTTGAAGCGAATCGGTTAATTATTTCAAATAGGGTTGCTACAGAAAATCCATATTGGCAGTCGTTGGCGCCAGGTCAAAAATATTCGGCGGATGGTTTTGCAAAAGGGTATGGGCGTTATTCACAGGATGTATTAGTGCCTGCATTTATTGCTGCATATACAGGATCGGATCCTACAAAAGTGGGCTTGATTAAACAAACCAATGCCAACGTTTCATCAAATCCATTTAGTGGTATTTTGCCAAGACCTAATTGGCGTATGACTTATACTGGCTTAACAAAAATTCCGTCTCTAGCAAATATATTTAGTGGTATAACTATTACCCATGGTTATAATGGAACACTAAGTATGAATAGCTACACGAGTGCATTATTGTATCGTGATCCTTTCCGTTTGGGGGCGCCTTCTTTTATAGATACGGTGAGTGGTAATTATATACCTTATTTTTTAGTGCCAAACATTACCATGCAAGAACAATTTGTGCCATTGATTGGGGTAGACATAACAACCAATAATAAACTCAATATTAAATTCGAGTATAAAAAATCTCGAATACTCAGCATGAGTTTAATAGACTATCAATTGAGTGAAACCAGAAGTACCGAATGGACTTTTGGAGGTAGCTGGCGCAAACGTGGCGTTAATTTGCCATTCAAATTACCTGGCATGAAGGGTAAGAAACTAACGAATGACCTGAATTTAAAATTAGACCTATCTGTTAGGGATGTAGCTATGAGCAATAGTAGACTAGACCAAAGCAATGCCTATGGTACAGGTGGTCAAAAAGAAGTGGTAATTCAACCAGCTATTGATTATGTAATTAATAATAGGATTAACGTTAAATTCTTCTACGACCAACGCAGAGTAATTCCTTATATTTCAACCTCTGCTCCAATTACCAATACTAGAGCAGGTGTAAATGTTCGAATATCTTTAGCGCAATAATTAATTAGTTATTGCGAAAAGTCCATTTCAACATTTCTTTCCAAGTTGCTTTTTTTCTATACATTAAAATACCTATTCTATAAATTTTTGCAGCAACCCAGGTGGTGCCTAAAAAGCCCAAAATTAAAAATACCATACTCAATGCTAACTGAATATAAGTAACGCCTTCTGGCACGCCGTGTGCTACTCTGGCCATCATAACAATAGGGGAGGTTAATGGAAATAAACTTCCAAAAATAGCCAATGAACTATTGGGGTCGTTTACAGCTTTCATCATAATAACCATTCCAAAAATAATGGGCATGGTAATAGGTAATAATAAACTCTGTGCGTCTTGTGGGTCTTCGTTTACAGCACTTCCAACGGCAGCAAAAAGAGAAGAGTACAATAAATATCCGCCAATAAAATAAAAGATAAAACAGCCAATGATTAAAGGAAAATTAATGGTATTTAATCCTTCCATTAATCCGGTTAAAGCACCACTATTTTTCATGGCTTCTGCTGCTTGCATACCCGCAGGTTGTATTGGCTGACCTTGCATTTGACCAGCTAAATCCGGAAATAGCATGGCAATGCCAAACTGAATGCCAAACACCAACACCATCCAAATAATAAACTGTACCAATCCTACAGTGCCAATGCCGGTAATTTTACCCATCATTAGTTGAAAAGGCTTTACACTGCTAATAATTACTTCTGCAATGCGATTTACTTTTTCTTCCATTACGCCGCGCATAACCATGGTGCCATAAATGAACAGAATAATATAAATCATAAAGCCCGAAATCATACCAACGGCATAACTTACGCCCACTTTAGTTTCATTTTCGGTCTTGCCATTGGCACTTGTAAAATTGATGGTTTCTTTTTCTTCTTGTAAACTATCTAATTGTGATTTTGAAATATTTAGTCCCATCAATCTTTTTTCTTCGAGTGCTTTGTTAATGCGCGATTGAATTTTGTCTCTGGTCATGATACCCATTGCCTTGCTTGATCGAAACTGCAAACTGTCTTTACCTTCTATTACATAAGTTGCTGGTACAAATAAATAAGCGTCGTATTTATTTGTTGCTAAGTCTTTTTGTAGCTCAGTTAGGGGCGTATGCACAAATTCAAAAACAATTTCACTGCCTTTATTAAACAATTTTCCGTTAAAAATATTGGCATTATCTGCTACTGCAATTTTATAATTATCTGTTGTTTTTACAGAAAAATAAATAATCATTCCGTAAAAAACGAATATGATTAATGGTAGCCCAATGGTTGTTAATAAGAAAGTCTTTTTTTGAACCCTTGATAGAAATTCTCTTTTTGCAATTAATAATATCTTATTCATAAACTTGCATTAAATTAGTTAGGCATTAATTGTTTGAAAGGCCCTGGTAGTAGAATTTGTGCCTTCTACAAGGTGAATGAAAATTTCATTAAGCGATGGTAAAATTTCGTTGAATGATTCGATGTTTATGTTTTGTTGTAAAAAGAATTCCAACACATCGTTACTTCTTGAGCCTTGGTTAATTTTGACCGTTAATTGTTTTTCTTTTTGAGCTACTAATTCAAAAGAATTGCTCACTATATTTTGTGGTATTTCTGCTAATTGAATGCGAAACTTATTTTCTTTGAATTGTTGTTTCACATTGTCAACTGTTCCGTCTAATATTTTTTGTCCTAAATTGATTAACACAATATGATCACATATTTCTTCTACTTGTTCCATTCTATGGGTACTAAAAATAACCGTACAACCTCTTTGTGCTAAGCCATGAATTTCGTCTTTAATTAAATTGGCATTTACAGGATCTAATCCGCTAAAGGGTTCATCTAAAATAATTAGTTTGGGCTCGTGCAATACCGTAATTACAAATTGCAGTTTTTGGCTCATGCCTTTACTAAGGTCTTCTACTTTTTTATTCCACCAAGATTCCATTTCTAGTCTTTTGAACCAAAATTTTATCTTTTCCATTGCATCTGACTTACTCAGTCCTTTTAACTGCGCCAAATACAAAGCTTGTTCCCCAATTTTCATTTTTTTATACAAGCCTCGTTCTTCGGGCATGTAGCCAATTTTTAAAATATCATTGAGTGGATCAAATACTTTTCCGTCTAAATTTATTACGCCGCTATCAGGATAAAAAATACCTGTTATCATTCGGAGTAGCGTTGTTTTGCCTGCGCCATTAGGCCCTAGCAATCCAAATATGCTGCCTTTTTCAATTGAAAAACTAATATCATCTACGGCTTTTTGGGTAGCATAATATTTTTTTAAGTGCTGTAGTTCTAAAATTTTCTCCATAAAAAAAGGTTGTTGTCAAATGTACCGAAACGATTCTTTTCAAATATAAATATTGGATAAGTACAAGGTTTTAGCTGACAATAGGTTATTATTTCTATGTTATTTAAATAAAACACTAATTTTGGTCACCTAGATAACCCCCCCCCAAACTTTATGCTATATTCTTCTAAGAGATTCTTATTTGTTGTGCTTTTTACTTGTGTTTTATTACTCAGTAGCTGGGGCTTTTTGGTGCATAAAACAGTTAATCAATTAGCTATTTACGAACTGCCTGTTGGTATGAAACCTTTCTTCTACAACAATCGTGAGTACTTAGTTTATAATGCTGTAAGGCCAGATATTAGAAGAAACAAAGACCGATTAGAAGCAGAAAGCATTTTATTGATTTAGAAAAGTTTGAACAAAATGGGGTGCATGAAATGCCTTTAGACTGGAATAATGCAGTAAAAAAGTATACAAGTGATAGCTTACTTAAATATGGGTATGTTCCTTATCATGTTGTTTATATGAAAGGAAAATTAACCGAAGCCTTTAAAAGCCAAAACAAGGATAGTATTTTGTTTTATGCGGCTGATATTGGACATTATATTGCAGACGCCAATGTGCCATTGCATTCCACAGTTAATTATGATGGGCAATTAACCAATCAAAAAGGGTTGCATAGTTTGTGGGAATCAATGGTTCCTGAAATAGAAATTGCTAATTACACATTACATTCTAAACACACTGCTAAGTATTTATCAAAACCAGAACAAGCAATATGGGCTGCCGTAAGAAACGCTGCAACATTGCTTCCTGATGTATTTGCAGCAGAGAAAAAAGTTAGTTTACAATTTACCGAAGCACAAAAATTTAGAATACAAATTAGAAATGGGAAAGAGAGTAAATCATATACTAGTGATTTTGCAAAAGCGTATGCAGCAGCTTTAAAAAATACAATCAATATCCAATTATTGCATAGCGCAGATATGATTGCAGACTTTTATTATACAGCATGGGTAGATGCGGGCAAACCTAACTTACAAACACTTAATCCAAACTGGTCTACTAAAGAAAAATTGGATTTAAAAGAATCGCAAAAAAATTACAAAAGCAATCAACTAATTCAACAAAAAATGTTGTTGTCTAAGATTACGGAAGTTAAAGAAGAAAACTAATGGCTTACTAAAGCGGTTTGTTTGGCTACTCTTTCTCCATCCATTGCTGCACTAACAATTCCTCCTGCATATCCAGCACCTTCGCCACAAGGGTAAAGGTTTTTAATTTGTGGATGGGCCAAACTAATGGAGTCTCTTGGAATACGAACCGGAGAGGAAGTTCTGCTTTCTGTAGCCACTAATACTGCATCATTGGTTAAATAGCCGCGCATTTTTTTACCAAATAATTTAAATCCTTCTTGCAAACGATTATTTATAAAAGCAGGTAAAATACTAGAAAGATTGGTAGATAGAATACCCGGCAGGTAACTGTTTGCGGGTAAATCAGCCGATAATTTATTTTGTACAAAATCTGCCATTCTTTGTGCAGGGGCTACCAAATTTCCTCCGCCAGCAATAAAACTAGCTTGTTCTATTGCTTCTTGAAATTGCATGAGTAACAATGGATTTTTCTCGGCATCAATGTTTAAAGTATTAGCTGTTATTTTTTGCTGCTGTTTAAAATAATTTGCAGCATCCGCCATATCTACTTGTACGACCATGCCACTGTTTGCATACGGATTATTGCGTTTACTAGGGCTCCATCCATTCACAACAATCTCTCTTGGGTTAGTTGCAGCAGGTGCAATAATACCACCCGGACACATGCAAAAACTAAACACGCCTCTGTTGTTTACTTGTTCTACTAATCCATAACTAGCAGGCGGTAATTGTGCATCACGCACCGAGCAATTGTATTGAATATTGTCTATTAATGATTGAGGATGTTCAATACGAACCCCTAGTGCAAAGGGTTTTGGCTCAATCAATATTTTTTTCTTGTGTAATAACTCAAATACATCACGTGCAGAATGCCCGGTTGCAAGAATCACAGCATCTGCTGTAAAACGATTGCCATCAGCGGTTTCTACTGCTTTAATAATATCGTTTTCAATGATAAAATTACTAAGTTTTTTCTCGAATAAAAACACACCACCACTTGCTATAATTTGTTCTCGAATAGCAGTAATAATTAAAGGCAACTTATTCGTACCAATATGAGGATGCGCTTCGTATAATATTTTTTCTTCTGCGCCAAATTGGTTGAGGATATTGAGTATTCGATTGATATCGCCTCGTTTTGAGCTGCGTGTATACAGCTTTCCATCGCTATATGTGCCTGCGCCACCTTCTCCAAAACAGTAATTACTTTCGGGATTTACAATGCCTTCTTTGTTAAGTGTGGCAAGGTCTCTGCGTCGGGCTCTAACATCTTTACCACGTTCTAAAATAATGGGTTGAATACCTAGTTCAATTAATTGCAATGCTGCAAATAAGCCAGCGGGTCCAGCACCAATAATTAGTACTTTTTTTGTTGCATCTTGCACTTGACCAAAATGAATTTTTTGAACAGGTCTTTGTGTGAAAGGTTCGTTTACAAAAGTTTGTAGGGTAATATTAATCCAAACCTGTTTACTATTTCTAGCATCAATGGATTGTTTGGCCCGATAAAAGCCCGAAATACTTTCTGTGGGCAGCGCAAGTGATTGCGCTAAATAAGTTAATATAACAGAATCGTCTGCTGCCTCAGAAGGCTTTAGCTTGAGGGTAATTTCTTTTTGCATACTTGTTAGGTATTTATCCTAAAAAATGACTAGTTATTATGTTTTACTAAAATGGCAAATCATCGGATGCATCCATTGCTGGTGGCATGTCGTTATAATTAACTTGGTCGCTAGAAGGTGCGTCCTGAGTGATTTTCACAGTTTCCATTCTCCAAGCATCTAAATTGGTAATATAGTTCTCTTTGCCCTCTTTCATCCACTTTGTTCCTTTAATATTGAACTGTACTTTTACTTCATCGCCAATATTAAAACGGTCAACCATGGCTGTTTTATCTTGAACACATTGAAACTTAGCGTAGTTGGTAATGGAACGACCATTGATATCTTCTGTTTTTTCAATGACAAACTCACGTGTTTTAAAAGTTTCTGTTCTTTGAACGATATCAAATCGGGCAATTAATTTTCCTGTTATTTCGTACGACATAATGGTGGTTTTTAAAAGGTAAAACTACTACTTAAATAGACTAAAAATTTACAAATCCGTAAACCTAAAGTTCTTACCTTCCAAAAAATATTGGGTTTGATGATTTTTTCTACACGCAGCTGTTTTATAATTGGCTTTATCTTTTTAGTGTCTTGTAAGCCTATGCCGCAAACTGCTGTGGTGGAATACAAAGACTATCAAATTACAAAGGAAGCGCCAGTTGATTCTTCTTTTATACGTTTTCTGGCACCTTATGGCTCAGTACTGAAATCATCGATGGGCAAAGTAATTGGGTTTTCTACCGAAGGACTTTCTTTAAAACAACCAGAGTCAACCATTGGAAATTTTATGGCCGATGCCATGAAACAACAAGCCGAAAAGCATTTTAACCAAAAAGTAGATGCTGCTTTTGTTAACTATGGCGGTGTTAGATCTAATATTTCTAAAGGGAAATTGACCGTTGGGATGATTTTTGAATTAATGCCTTTTGATAATTTAATAGTCCTACAAAAATTAAGCGGTAAGGTTTTAATGCAATTATTAGATAAAATTGCTGTTGATGTTAATGGCGGATGGCCTATGGCAGGTATTACCATGGAAATTAAAGATAAAAAAGCAACCCATGTATTGGTAAATGGCCAAGCTTTAAATACAACAAACATATATATAGTAGCTAATTCCGATTATGTGGCAAATGGGGGCAATGATTGCGCCATGCTAAAAGGAATTGCGCAAATGAATAAAGGCATTTTATTAAGGGATGCATTAATTGAGTATGTAAGCTGGTTAACAGCCAATGGCAAATCAATTGATGCAAAAATTGAAAACAGAACTACCAATGTCAATTAATAGAAGAAAGTTTATTAATCAAACAGCCATAGCGGGCGCTGCATTACTTGCTTCAACGCTTGTAACAAAAGAAGCACATGCCGAAGCTGCAAACAATAGGCTGACCATTTTGCATACAAACGATGTGCATAGTAGGTTAGAGCCTTTTCCAATGGACGGCGGCAGAAACCAAGGAATGGGCGGTGTTGCGGCAAGGGCAGCCTTAATAGCGTCGATTAGAAAAGAAACAGAACATGTTTTATTATTAGATGCTGGCGATATTTTTCAAGGCACGCCGTATTTTAATATGTACCAAGGAGAACCAGAAATGAAAGCCATGACCATGATGGGTTATGATGCTGCCACAATGGGCAACCACGATTTTGATGGAGGAATTGAAAATTTTGCTACACAATTACAACACGCAAGCTTTCCAATTTTAATTTGTAATTACGATTTTTCGAATACGCCATTAGAAAACAAAACCGCTCCTTACAAAATATTTCAAAAGGGGAAAATTAAAATAGGTATATTGGGTTTGGGAATTGAATTAGAAGGGTTGGTACCCCAAAATTTATACGGAAAAACAATTTATCAAGACCCTATTTTAGCAGCGAATAAAACAGCGGATATTTTAAAAAAACAGGGTTGTGATTTGATAATTTGTTTGTCTCATTTAGGGGATAAATATGATGATGGTAAAATAAGTGACGAAATTTTGGCAAAAGAGACAGAAAATATCGATTTAATTTTGGGCGGACACACCCATCGTTTCTTTGAAATTCCTAGGAAATACACCAATAAAAAGCAAAATGAAGTGCTCGTAAATCAGGTAGGATGGGCTGGAATTCAACTAGGGCGCATTGATTATGATTTTTCGTTATATAGTGCCGGGAAAAGGGTAGCATCTAAATCAATTTTAATAAGAAATAAATAACTGAAATAAAAAATTTTTTTTTCAACATAAAGTGTACATATTGCATTCCCCTTAATAATTCCTTAACATTAGTCGATTGTGGAAAAACATTGATTATTCGTTAAAAAAATACTGTAGAACTAGAATATTGTAACCCGCTATAAATTATTTTTTTTGTATGTCTAAGAACGCTGAACTAATCTGGAGCAATTGCTTGAAAATCATTAAAGACATTGTAGAGTGGCAACACTACAAAACCTGGTTCGAGCCAATCACTCCGGTTGAGCTGAAGGGGAATGTTTTAATGATTCAGGTACCCAGCCAGTTTTTCTACGAATATTTAGAAGAGCATTATGTAAACTTATTGGCAAAAACTTTAAAACGTGAATTAGGCAAAGAGGCACGTTTAGAATATAGAATTATGGTTGATAGCGGAAACACCAATGGACGTAGCGGGTCTATGGATATTCCAGCAAGCAATATGAAAACTAACAATAACAACGAAATGAATTTTCCGTTGGTAATTGACAATCCGGTAAAAAATCCGTTTGTCATTCCTGGGTTAAAGAAAATGCAAATTGATCCGCAGCTAAACCACATGTATACATTTGATTCTTTTATAGAAGGCGATTGTAACAGGGTAGCACGCAGAGCTGGTAAAACAGTTGCAGACAAGCCAGGTGGAAATTCTTTTAATCCTTTGGTAATATATGGTGGTGTTGGATTAGGTAAAACACATTTGGCACAATCAATAGGTAATGATGTTAAACGCATGCATCCTAGTAAGGTTGTATTATATGTGAGCAGCGAAAAATTCATTAACCAATTTCAAGACCATAGCAGAAATAACGCCATCAACGATTTCATCCATTTTTATCAATTGATAGATGTATTGATTATTGATGATGTGCAATTCTTTAGCAGGGCCGAAAAAAGCCAAGATGCATTTTTTGCCATCTTCAATCATTTGCACCAAAGCGGCAAGCAATTAGTACTTACTTCAGATAAGCCGCCAAAAGATTTAGACGGCATGCAAGAACGCTTATTAAGCCGTTTTAGATGGGGATTAAGCGCCGATCTTCAAATACCTGACTACGAAACGCGTATAGAGATTTTAGAGAAGAAAATGAAGAACGATGGCTTAGATATGCCAAAAGAAGTGGTGAAGTATGTGGCCTATAATATTAACACCAATGTACGTGAATTAGAAGGTGCTTTAATTTCATTATTAGCACAGTCTTCTTTAAATAAAAAAGAGATTGATGTTGAACTAGCCAAAAAAGTATTACGCAATTTTGTAAAAACCAGCAGCAAAGAAATTACCATCGATGCAATTCAAAAAATGGTTTGCGAATACTTCGATGTGCCTTACGACAGATTGTTACATAAAACAAGGAAAAGAGAAATTGTACAAGCACGTCAAATTACTATGTATTTGGCAAAAGCATTTACCAAGAATTCTTTGAAAACAATTGGAGAACATTTTGGCGGACGCGATCATACCACTGTAATACACTCTTGTCAGACCGTAAAAGATTTAATGGATACAGATTCTATATTTCGTGAAAACGTGATGGAATTGACCCAAAAAGTGCAATTAGCAGCTATGTAAGCGTTAAGCAATAATAAAGAGGAAGATCCCGAACAGATAAATACTGCTTCGGGATTTTTATTTTTATATTTCTTTCATCCTTTTTTGGCAATTAGAGTTCAGGAGCCTATTTTTGCTGCCCTCTCTGAAAAGAGCAAGGACGGTGAGGTGGATGAGCGGCTGAAATCAGTAGTTTGCTAAACTGCCGTACGGGTTACTCTGTACCGCGGGTTCGAATCCCGCCCTCACCGCTCTTTAACTTTAGAGTAGGGAAATCGGCAAAAAATGTTAATCGGGAAGTAGCGCAGGCCGGTAGCGCACCTGGTTTGGGACCAGGGGGTCGCAGGTTCGAATCCTGTCTTCCCGACAAACAGAGCGCACTAAGAAATTAGTGCGCTTTTTTATTTTAGTAAAATCTAATAATTTATTCTCCTAGTAAAATTTGCACTTCGGTTTGAAGTAGAGGGATGTGGTTGACTATAATACCCCAAATTATTTCATCAGATACTGAATCGTAACCATGAATGATTCTATTTCTTGTATCAACAATTTTTCTTGCATTTGTAATGTTAATACTATCATCTCTAATAATTACTCTACTTAATGCTTCTCCAATGATTTCAATATTTCTTTCAACAGCTCTTCTAGTGCGAAGATCATTTTTGTAAGTTGTAAATTCTTTTGGGATATCAATAAAAAAACTATCAATTTCCATGATAGCATTCAGAACATCAAAAAGCCAGGTTTTAATTTCATTATCCATAAACAAGCTCTTTTTTTTGATTAAGTTCTTGTTTAAAATAAGGGTTCTTGATGGCTTGCTCTTCTAATAAATCTACAGATCTATTAAAGATATCTTGTAGAGAAAATTTTAGATCAAAGTAGTTATCGGCATAATCTACAACATCAATTTCTTTAAAATCAACAATCAAGTCTATATCACTATTGCTATTAAAATCAGCAGTTAAAACCGACCCAAAGGCATACAAACTTTTAACCTTGTGATTAACACAAAGTTCATTGATTTGGTTTTTGTATGCTGTTAACTTGTTCATTTATTTAATTGAATACAAATTTACTGTTTATTAGTTTAAGTCATTGATTTTGGTAAAGACTAGCAAAATGGTAAATAACAACAATTGAAATATTAAATATACTACAATGAATTGAAATGTAAAACTAAAGTAAGCATAAGTAATTCAAAATCAATAAAATAGGTTTATTTCTGTTTTTTTAAGCCTTTATATTAAAAATCACCTCCAAATCCTCCCATAGTTTGTTAGAACTAGCGGTATGGTCTTATACGGATATAGCTTTACAGTTTTAGGGGAAAAACAACCTCTATGTCATTACAAAACCTTGAACAATTCAAATTCACAGACGAGTTTAAAGAAAAGCTCGTTTTAATGGTGGTTTATTCCTTTTTTATTCTCCTTACAATTCGTTGATAGCCTATTGATTAGGCCAAAATAATGGTTAACATTTTTGGTTAGTTAACGGTGTTTTTCGGGGTCATGCATAACGCCACTGCAGAAGTTCCTGAAACGATACCAGCTATTTCCACAGAAAGTTTATTTGTAAAATATCCTGTCCAGATTTAATGTTTCCATCACTCTTATAATATAATATAATATAGTTGTAAAATGATGGATATGCTAAAAAAAGAAACCAATGGTCTGTATTCATATAATCATATAAGAAGCCTGATTCTACTGATCACCTTGCCTTTGCTTTCTTCTTTTAAGATAAGTGAAGATGTTAAACCTGTAAACAACGAGACGGGAAAAATTTACTTTATCCCACAACCGGAATCAGTGAAAATTGGTGTTGGATATTTCAGCCTTGTTCCGACTACCAAAATATTTTTGCCAGAGGAATTCATTGATGACCTGGGTCCTTACATCAAGGAAAAGATAAAGAATGATGCCGGATTAAATGTTCATGTTGCTCAATGGAATAAAACGACATCATCGAATTATATCCGATTTGACTTAACAGGAGATCCCTCAATAGCCAAAGAGGGGTATACATTAAAAATATCATCAAAAGAAATCAATATAAAGGCAACAACGTATGCAGGTTTTTTCAATGCTTTTCAAACATTAAGGCAAACCATAGACGGGGATACAAAGCAGCTTGCCAGCAAGTCTATACATATTCCATGCATGGAAGTAACCGATCAACCAAGATTTGAATGGAGAGGATTAATGCTGGATGTTTCACGTCATTTTCAGTCAAAGGAATTTGTTAAGAAACAAATTGATATCATATCATCCTATAAAACAAACAAATTCCATTGGCATCTGTCTGATGATCAGGGATGGAGGGTTGAAATAAAAAAATATCCTAACCTTACAAAAAAAGGTGCGTGGCGTGCAGATAGAACGGGTATACATTGGTGGAACCGTGAGTTTAGAAAACTAGATGAAGCGACTACAATTGGAGGATTCTACACGCAAGATGATATAAAAGAGGTAGTAGAGTACGCAAGAATTAGAAATGTTGAAGTAATACCCGAAATAGATATACCCGGACATAGTAAGGCACTTATTGCTTCTTATCCATTCTTAACCTGCCGCAAAGATGTTCTTTTTGAGGTTTCAACGGGTGGCCGTTCTCCCAATAATGCCCTTTGCGCTGGTAAGGAAACTACTTACGAATTTATCAATGATGTATTGAGTGAACTCACTGAACTTTTCCCCTCCAAATACATTCACATCGGAGGTGATGAGTGCAATAAAAATGACTGGGCAAAATGCGAGCACTGCACTAAAACCCTGAAAGAGCATGGTTTAAAAGATTTGAATGAATTGCAAAGCCATTTTATAAGCCGGATCAACAAACAAATCATCTCCTTGGGCAAAACATTGATCGGCTGGGATGAAATTCTGGATGGGAAAGGCGCTCCCAAAGCGATTATCATGGCTTGGAGGAGAAACAGGTATTCACCAGAAGTAGATGCCCCCCGGGCCCCTCGACCTGGCATTTCCGGTTTTCATTGACCAGGAAACCTGCTGATTATCAATCCATTAAGTGGTCAGCCTTAACCGGATTTTGATGGTCTAGGTCTCTGGATTTTCCAACTCTATCTAAAAATATATGGGGTATCAATATTAAACATTAATTTTATTATTGTCAATTAGACACTTTTAAATGAAATGCATGAAAAAGAATATACTTGTTTGTTCTATTTATTTTTTAATTAATATTATCTGCCAAAACATTTCAGCTCAGGCAACAGATTCAAAAGTAGTTACTTTTAAAACGGATAAGTATGGTATTGCATATCTTATTAAAACCAACGATGTGCATGCAACCAGCTATATAAGGAAAGGACGTGTATTTGGCGAAATAATAGTTCGTTACATAACAGGAAAAAAACTGGATTCAGGAATGGAATATGCTGCACGCAAAAATGGTTTTAACTTATTAATTAGTCAAACTTCTTAAAAATAAATACTATGAATTGGCACTCAAAAAAAATAGTTTCACTTTTTACACTGCTTGTACTAGCAGTCCAGTTGTTTGCTCAAACGCCTAAACGCCTTGAGCTTTTATTTCTAGGGCATACAAGCAAACATCATAATTCTGATGTGTTGGCTAGTTTATTGTCAAAACAATACTTTAAGAAAGGCATTAACATCACTTATACGACCGATATAAATGACTTGAACGAAAAAACTTTGAAGCCTTATGACGGCTTAATTCTTTATGCCAACTATGATACTATTAGTAAGAAGCATGCAACAGCATTGTTGGATTTTGTAAAAAATGGGAAAGGGTTTATACCATTGCATTGCGGTTCTTATTGTTTTAGAAATTCACCTGAAGTGGTGGAATTAATTGGAGGTCAATTTAAAGAACATGGATATGATTCTTTCCCATCCATCTTTAAAGACAACACTAATCCGATATTAAAAAATGTGCTCCCCTTTTATACTAAAGATGAAACTTATGTGCATACCCTTTTAAGCCCTAATATTAAAGTGATTACCGAGCGCAAGCAAGGGGACAGAAACGAGCCTTATACTTGGACGCAAAATATTGGAAAAGGAAGAGTGTTTTATACTGCTTATGGCCACGATGATATTACTTTTAACAATCCTCAATTTTTACAATTGGTGGAGAATGGAATTTTATGGGCAGTCAATGATCAAGCATTAGCTAACTTAAAAGCTTTTAAAATTGCAGAGCCCAGTTATACGGATGCAATCATTCCTAATTATGAGAAGCGCGATCCGGCTCCTAAATATCAAGGGGCTTTAAATCCAATAGAATCTCAATCACTTATTCAAGTGCCTGTAGGTTTTGATTTAAAACTTTTTGCTTCTGAACCTATGATCATTAATCCTATCTATATTAATTGGGATGAGAGAGGTCGTTTATGGGCAATTGAAACAGTTGACTATCCAAATGAAGTAAGAGAAAATAAAGAAGGAGGGCAAGATAAAATTATTATTTTAGAAGATACAGACAACGATGGCAAAGCCGATAAATCGACTGTTTTTGCAGACAAATTAAATATCCCTACTAGTTTCACTTTTTCAGATGGAGGAATTGTTGTAGCACAAATGCCTTACTTTTTATTTTTAAAAGATATCAATGGCGATGACAAAGCAGATATCAAAGATACCATCTTAACAGGTTGGGGTATTACTGATACCCATGCAGGACCTTCTAATTTAAGATATGGATTAGATAATAAAATTTGGGGCACCGTAGGTTATTCTGGATATTTAAATGTCAAAGGAAAAGATACCACCACATATAGTATGGGTATCTATAGCTTCAAAAAAAAAAAAAAAAAAGTAAATGATATAGAATT